>JACETJ010000114.1 GCA_013911345.1 Congregibacter sp. | reverse complement strand
GTGCAGCCACCATCGACGCATGCTCCTTCTGGCGCTTACGTTGAGGGCGAATGGTGGTGAAGTACATAAACAACAAAATCCCCACCATCATGAGCGGCAGGAACAGCCCTCCACCCTGCGGCGGCTGGCCGCCGGCCTGAGCATATGCTTGAGGTATCAACATGAATCAGCCTCCTGTGAACGAGGCGCCACTCTAAGCCCTGCGGTCGTTTTCAACAACACTCGCGGGCTCAACCCGGCTTTGAAATGTCAAAATCAATTGTTAGCGGCGCGTGATCAGAGAAACGCTCATCCCGGTAGATGGATTGACGCCGCCCCGTTCCTGACAACCCGGGCGTCGCGAGCATGTAATCGAGCCGCCATCCTACGTTGTTGGCCCAGGCCTGGCCGCGGTTCGACCACCAAGTGTAGAGATCAGCCTCGTCCGTAATTTCGCGAAAAATATCTACCCAGCCAAGACGATCGTAGATTCGGTCTAACCAGGCTCGCTCATGGGGCATAAAGCCAGAATTTTTCTGATTGCTACGCCAGTTCTTCAAATCGATATTTTGGTGGCAGGTATTCCAGTCAGCACAAATAATGAACTCCCTGCGCTTACGACGTAGCTTCGTCAAATGCTCATAAAAGGGCTCCATGAAGCCGTCTTTCCGGGCCTGAGCGACATCCGAAGCCGAGCCTGATGGCACGTAAAGGGACACAACACTCAGTCCGGGAAAATCCACCTGAATATAACGCCCTTCTGAATCGACGATCTCCCAATCGAGGCGCGTGATGACCTTTTGCGGTTTTTGCTTGCAGTAGATGGCCGTGCCTGAGTAACCCGGGCGCTCCGCCTCGTTGTAGTAACAATGGTAGCCCTTGGGGTAAAAGATGGCGTCGGTCAGCTGCTCTTCCTTGGCCTTAATCTCCTGTATGCACACCACATCCGCCCTCTGTTGTGCGAGCCAGTCGAAAAAGCCCTTACGTGCCGCAGCGCGGATGCCATTGGTATTACAGGTGATGACTCGATACATGGAATGTCCGCCGCTGCGCTCAGCCGATTGGCTGCGCAGTCAAACAAACTCCAGTGCACAACACAACAGAGAAACGGATTACCCGCGGGTGGCCCGCCGGGCTAACACACCGATAACGGATCGAGCACGGAGCCCAGAAAAACAAAGCAGATCTGCAGAGAGACTTTACGAGCAGCAGCGGGGCCAGAGCCGCGGCGTGGGGATCTTGTTGTAGGGGGAGTCATGCTCCGAACTGTGTCTTTTTCCCTCGCGCCGCATTGGTAGATTAGGCAGGTAGGGGCTGGCTGTCCAAGATCTATCCCCCATTTGCAGGTGACTGTTTAGATCGAAACGCTATGATAGCGGCCCGTCCTCAATCTCCGGGCCCACAGCAGCCGCCTCACAACCCGGGGCGCTTTTTTAAGATTGGCGACCCGGAAAACCCGCTTCTATACTGCCGCCCATTAGCCCCGTGCTGCGAACAAACATTTAGGCTCAAGAAACCCGTGCGTGTGACCCTCCTAGCGAATCGAGATCTAGCCAGCAATTTTGCACTGAACTTGCTGCTACCGGAGCTTTCACAGCGCCATGAACTGCAGGTGCTGTGCTCTGATCAGGTCGGAAGCAGGCCCACCGCGGCCGGCCTTGATACGGTCAAATTTTTTGAGCAGACGCTCCCCAATGAACTGCTCTTTCCGCTCATAGACGCGCAAAAGATCGAAGGCGAACTACTCACTTTCAGAGGGCTGAGCCGCTATCTGGATAAACCAATAGCCAGCTTGAACCATCCCAATACAAAAGAAGGGTTAAGTCGACTGGCAGCGACCCGCCCTGATATTGTGATGTGCATACGCTATGGCTGCATTCTCGATATGGACGCGCTCTCCATCCCAAGGCTTGGCGTTTTGAATCTTCACTCAGGAAAGCTGCCCGAATATCGGGGGGTGATGGCGACTTTCTGGGCCATGCTGGCCGGTGACGACGAACTCTGCACAACACTGCATTGGATCCATGACGCTACCATCGACACAGGCCCCATCATCAGCATTCAAAGTACCGTACGGGAGCAGTCTGCCTGTTATCTCAGTAACACGCTGAGGCTGTATCCCACAGGGTGTGAGGCAGCGATCTCGGCGATCAATGCGGTTGCAGCAGGTGACACCCTGTCGCTGCTCGAGCGCCCAGCAAGTGCGCGGTACTTCTCTTTCCCAGACGAAACTGCCCTCGCAGAGGGGCAGTCAGCTGGCCTTCGGTGGGTCAACCCCGACTTCGTGGCGAGATTCCTGAGTCGCTACCAGCCATAATTGTCGGGGCAGCTACTTAGCCAGCCATGAAACCTGTGGCATAATGCGGTAAAAATACCGATTTCGTCCGGATCAAACAGTTCTATGCGCACAAACGGGCTTACGGAAAATTTGCAAGTTGTTGTTCTTAATCAGATAACGTGACTGGAAGGCGGATTCACGCGTCCATTTGCAATTTGCTTGATTTTTGTTTCGTTTTGCAACATTATTGGTCCAAGTCAGGACGACGGGCGTGTTTCGGGTGGCCAAGGAAGGCCATAAGACCCAGGCCTGAAACACACCTTACAGGGGCATGGATTGCCCCTTCTTTTTGCCAGCACTGAACCCGATTCCCAGCAGCCTTGCACCAGCAAATATCCTGCGCACAGGACATTGCGGGCGATTTATTGCCAGCTTACCAGTGCTGATTATCTCGGAAATGGGGTGGCTGACGGGTCTCGAACCCGCTACCTCCGGAGCCACAATCCGGTGCTCTACCTGGTGAGCTACAGCCACCATCAAGAAGCGCTGACAAAAAAGCCTGCCGCACTGACCCGAAGGCTACTCCCCTTCTCTGTGGCATAACCGGAAGGAGATGGTCGGGGTGGAGGGATTCGAACCCCCGACATCCTGCTCCCAAAGCAGGCGCGCTACCAGACTGCGCTACACCCCGAAGACGGAGGGCTCGGCCCTCACGCGGCGCGCAGTTTACCGGCATTGGGAATTCTCGGCAATGCGCAACAAAACTTCTTCCCCCACCGATCAATCTCTGAAAGAATCGCGCCCGATTTTATAGGGGATGTTTTATGACGGCAGTCATTTTGGACGGCAAGCACGTTGCCCAACTAACAGAAGAACAACTCAGCGGGCGTGTTGAAGCACTGAAGGCAAAATCTGACGGCAGAACGCCAGTTCTGGCAACCATACTCGTAGGCGAGGATCCGGCTTCAGCTACGTATGTAAAAATGAAAGGGAACGCCTGCCGCCGAGTCGGCATGGAATCCATGGCGATTGAACTGCCCGCTTCTACCCGCACCAACGACCTCCTGAGAGAGATCGAACAACTCAATCAAAACCCCGATGTGCACGGCATTCTCCTGCAACACCCAGTGCCTTCGCAGATTGACGAGCGCGCCTGTTTCGACATGATCGCGCTGGATAAAGATGTCGACGGCGTCACCTGCCTTGGATTCGGTCGCATGGCTATGGGCGAGCCCGCCTACGGATGCGCGACCCCGCAGGGCATCATGCGTTTGCTAGCGCATTACGAGGTCAATCTGGAGGGCCTTCATGCAGTGGTCATTGGCAGGAGCCCCATTTTGGGCAAGCCAATGGCGATGATGATGCTTGAGGCCAACGCGACGGTCACTATCTGTCACTCCCGGACTCGCAATCTTGAGCATCACGTTCGGCAGGCTGATCTTGTGGTCGGCGCAGTGGGCCGCCCCGAGTTTATCCGGGCAGACTGGATCAAAGATGGCGCCGTAGTGGTCGACGCGGGATATCATCCTGGCGGAGTGGGCGACATTGAACTGGGCCCTCTCACCGAGCGGGCCAGCGCTATCACGCCGGTTCCAGGTGGCGTAGGTCCGATGACCATTAACACGCTGATTCAGCAGACCGTTGAATCAGGTGAAAAAGCGCTGAGCTAAAGCCTTAACCTCGACGGCGCCATTGGGTACCGTCGGGGCCGTCCTCCAGCACCACGCCTAGGGCCTCAAGATCATCCCGGATTTGATCTGCGCGCTGGAAGTCTCGGTTCACTTTGGCCGCTATCCGCTCCTCCACCAGTGATTCGATCTCCTCAGCAGAGGGCCCCACGCTTCCCACCGAATCGGTAAACCACGCCTCGGGGTCTGCCTGTAGCAACCCGAGCAGACCGCCGCCTACAGTAAGCTGCGCCTTGGCCAGCGCGATCTCCTGTGCGTCATCAGATTTATTCAAGGTGCTGGCCGCAGCATGGAGCACGGCAATGGCCTCCGGGGTGTTCATGTCGTCCAGCAAGGCCGAAAATACCCGGCTGTCTGTCACGCTCAGCGCGGCAGGCTCGACATCAAGGTGGCGCCTCAGCGCACCGTAAAACGTGTCCAGCGCGCCCCGCGCGCTCGTCAATAGCTCGCCGGAGAAATTGAGCGCCGAGCGATAGTGGGCCGACAGCAGCGCAAAGCGGAGCACTTCGCCCGGAAAGCGCTCAAGCAGTTCTCGCACCGTTCGCACATTGCCCAAAGACTTAGACATCTTCTCGCCATCCATATCGATAAAGGCGTTGTGAATCCAATAGCGAACAAAGTCCCCGCCATAAGCGCAGCAACTCTGGGCGCGCTCGTTCTCGTGATGAGGAAAGATGAGATCGCGGCCGCCGCCATGAATATCGATGGCCTCTCCCAGATGCGCTCGGATCATCGCTGAGCACTCTAGGTGCCAACCCGGCCGCCCCCGTCCCCAGGGGCTGTCCCAGCCGGGCTCTTGATCGGTAGAAGGCTTCCAGAGCACAAAGTCTCCAGGATGACGTTTGTAGTCGGCCACTTCTACCCGAGCTCCCGCTTTCATGTCCTCGAGATTCCGCCCGCTTAGGGCCCCATAACCCGGCATGGATTCGACCGCGAACAGTGCATGCCCCTCGGCCTCATACGCGTGCCCCTCCGCGATCAGCCGCTCAATCAGCGCAATCATGTCACCGATATGCTCTGTCGCCATGGGCTCAATGGTGGGCGAGAGAGCACCAAGCGCTGTCATGTCCTCACGATACTTCTGAGTGAACTCCGCGCTGACTTCAGCAATATCTGTACCGCGCTTTGCCGCTGCGTCAATAATCTTATCGTCGATATCGGTGATGTTGCGGGCGTAAACGACCTGCGGATAGAGCGCACTTAACAGTCGATAGAGACAGTCAAACACGACAACCGGGCGGGCGTTACCGATATGCACGTAGTTGTAGACCGTGGGCCCGCACACATACATCGTGACGCGCTGTGGATCCCGCGGTGTAAAAGCCTCTTTGGCACCGGCTAACGTGTTGTGGAGACGGAGCTCAGGCATGGGATGCCGACCAGGTGTCGCGCAGGCCTATGGTCATATTGAAAACGGGGCGGCCCGAGGTGTGATCGTAGCGATCGGCCACGAAATAG
>JACETJ010000113.1 GCA_013911345.1 Congregibacter sp. | reverse complement strand
ATCTAAAGGTAGCCCGAGCCTGGCGATATCGCTGGGCGACGAGAACCGGTCTGCAACCGCATCCAACGAGGCCCTGACAATTTGCTGGACGTCGGGCACGGAGGGACAGGCGAAAGGCGTGCTGCGCAGCCATAATCTCTGGCTGTCAATCGGTCGAATGGTGGGCTGGGGTGCACGGCTTCGCGATGGCGACGTTATTCTGAACGTCCGTCCGATGGTCAACATGGCGGCAATTGGTGGTGGCTTTTACTCCTGGCTACTGGCAGCCGGTACGCTGGTGCTGCAGCATCCGCTGGATATGACGCTGGTGGTCGATCAGATTCGTGAGCGCCGGGTGACAGTCACTTTCATGCCCCCTGCATTTATTGTGGCTCTCCTCAAGGATCCCGCGCTTCGCTCGCGTGCTGACCTGTCCTCGCTGCGCATCATGGGGTCGGGATCCGCCGCTCTTCCAGCGTGGGCAACCCTCGAAATGGCGTCGCAGTTTGGGGTTGAAATAGTCAACTTCTTTGGCTCCAACGAGGGCGTCACGCTGCAAAGCACGACGGCTACCGTGCCGGATACACGGCTTCGTGCTACCCATTTCGCGCGGGTGGGGCGACCCGATATTGCTTGGCCTGACTTCGAATATGCGGCGCAATTGGAAACAAAGCTGGTTGATACGAAAACTCAGGAAGAGATAACCGAGCCCGGGCAGGCGGGGGAACTGCTGATCAAGGGCAGCACCATTTTCTCCTACTACTATGGCTCGCCGGAGCTTACCAGCGCGGCCTTTGATGATGCGGGGTTTTACCGCTCTGGTGACCTGTTTGAGATCGAGGGCGACGGAAATTCACTTTGCTACTACAAATTTGTGGGTCGGTGTCGAGAGTTGATCATCCGTGGCGGCTTCAATATTGCGCCCGCTGAGATTGACAACCTGTTATCGGATCACCCTGGGATTAGTGAGGTGGCGGCATTCGGCGTATCAGATGAGCGGCTGGGAGAGCGAGTCGGTGTTGCTTTTGTGCCCAGAGAGGCCGCGAAGATTACCCTCGAGGATGTGGTGCGGCACTTAAAAAGCAAGCACATAGCCACGTTTAAGCTCCCTGAAGGTGTGGTGGCGGTAGAGAGCCTGCCCCGTAACCCGATGCAGAAAGTATTGAGGCAGGCGTTGAGTGCAAGGTACGCGCTGGTACCCGGCAGTGCTGTCTTGCAGGAGGTCACATCCGAATGAACTATCCTAATGTCTATGGCGCCCAACGATTACCGGACCATAGCGTCACAGGTCATGGGGCAACATCAATATTTCTACTGCACGGTGCCTTTGGTGCAAAGGAATATTGGCTGCGACAGACCGAGGCTTTGGTTGCAGCAGGCTATCGAGTGATCGCGTGGGATGCCCCGGGGTACGGCCTGAGCCCAATGCCAGAGGACTTCAGCATTGAATCTGCGGCGCGAGCCTGCGTTGCCCTTGTCGAAGCCCGCGGCACGGACACCAATGTCCTATTAGGCCACTCCATGGGAGGCATGATCGCCCAACGCACCTTCGATTACTGCCCGGCGCGTGTGCACGGTTTAATCCTGTCATCGACCAGCGCCGCCTTTGGCGGCCGTGGTGGCGAATGGCAGAAAAAATTTGTAGCCGACCGCGTCGCGCCCCTCGATGCAGGAAAGTCGATTCCAGAGTACGCCCCGCTCATGCTCAAAAACATGTTTGGGCCCAATTCGGCGAGTTCAAACACAGAATTGCTGATTCAGGTCATATCGCAAATGCGCGAAGAAACATTTCGTGCGGCCATCGAGGCGGTCACGCATTACGAGGGCCGCGAAGTGCTATCTAAGATGAATATCCCTGTGCTGTTAGTGGCAGGGGAGCATGACTTGAGTGCCGCACCACCCGCGGTCATGGAGAAAATGGCCAGTAAGATTCCTTCGTCCGAGTTTGTTTGCATGCCAGGAGTTGGCCACTTCGGCTGGGCGGAGGATCCCGAGGTTTACAACAAACACATGCTTCAATTCTTAACCAAAAACTTTAATTAGTAACCTATGAAAACTACAGGAAGGGGGTTTCCCATGCGCGATAAGCAAAATATGAATCAGTCAGCTGTGGTTGCCGGAGCCGGATTTGTTTTGTCCGCACTGGCAGTTGCCTTACCACAGGCAGCGTTTTCTCAGTCCTCTGCACTTGAGGAAGTCATCGTCACGGCGGAGCGGCGAGCGCAGGACGCGCAGGACGTGCCGATCGCACTTACAATCATCGGAGGCAGCGAGATTTCTCCGGCTGGCATTTCAAGTATTTCGGATGTGGCGCTGAAAACGCCAAACCTGACGTACACTCAATTTAACATTGGTGAACCCCAGTTGTTTCTGCGAGGGCTGGGCACCACCATCGACTCGGCAGGGGCCGACCCAACCGTCAGCGTTTTCATTGACGATGTCTATGTCGGTCGATCTGCGGGAGCGACCAGCGACCTCTACGATCTTGAGCGTATCGAGGTCCTGCGGGGTCCCCAGGGAACCCTTTATGGCCGTAATGTGACGGGGGGCGCTATTAGCATCGTCACAAAAAGGCCTTCCGAGGAGTTCGAAGCTAAAGTCGGTGTCACGGTGGGCAATTACGGCCTGACTGTTTTTCGTGGCTTGGTCAACGGTCCGATAGGGGACAATCTGGCAGGCAGTATAACCTTCAGCAAGCGCGATCGGGACGGCTTCGCCTACAGCAATGTCAGTGGCCAGGAGTTGGATGATGCCGATAACCTGAGTCTGCGCGGCAAGCTGCTGTGGGATATCTCGGACAATACGGAGTTATTGCTGGGCTTTGACTACTCAACAGACGATAACAATGGGCAATGCCGTAACCTGACCAAGCTGGATAATCCGGCCGGGGACCATAATGCGGGTGGTGTGTTTGTTCCGGTGCTAAAGCAAATCAAAGCCGATACCAACAGCGAGGATCCACGGACCTGTGCCATGACAATCGAGCAATATGCGGAACGCGATGTGTTTGGGTTGTCGGCCAGGTTGCAAATGGAGTTTACCAATGGTCTATCGCTCACCTCGATTACCGCTTACCGGGAGCTGGAGTACTCCTGGCTACAGGAGTTGGGTGGCTTGGATTCACCACCCAACCTCCTCAGTGTGGAGGACAATGAGGGGGATGACGCCG
Source organism: Congregibacter sp. (assembly GCA_013911345.1). The sequence continues at coordinate 2,266 of JACETJ010000113.1, read as the reverse complement.
ATCAGATTTCTCAGGAGTTCAGGCTGACACACGACGGTGATCGACTCTTCTGGGTAGCAGGTGCCTATTACTTTAAGGAGAACGTGGATCGCTTTGCCAACGTTCCTATTTTCTTCGGCCCCAATTCGCCAGTTGCTCCCGGAGCACTGTTGGATCGGTCTTGGCAGCAGAGCGCCACTAATACCAGTATGGCGTTATTTGGACAGGTCGTTTGGTCTGTGACGGATGCGCTGGCCCTGACACTGGGCGGCCGCCATACCTGGGATGAGAAGGAAATGGATAACGCCTATTACTCATCACCGGGGAATGAAGTGTATAACTTTAAAGGTCTCGAGGAGAGTTGGGACGAATTTACTCCGAGAGTGACGGTCGACTGGCAGGTTACGGATGATCACATGCTCTTTGCGACTTGGTCCAAGGGATATAAGAGCGGTGTATTTATCTCACAGAACACCACGGCGGCACTGGCAGAGACGCCCCTAGAGCCCGAGGAGGCCACCAATATGGAGATTGGTGCAAAAACCCGCTGGTTTGACAATCGATTGCAACTTAACTTGGTTTACTTTGACCTTGAAAACGAGAACCAGCAGTTATTCAGGCTAGAAAACTTCACCTTGGTGTCGGAAAACTTCGGTACGGAGTCCAGTGGCATTGAACTCGACTTCATCGCAGCCCTTGGCAAAAACCTGACGCTTTCCGGGATGTATGCGTCGCTTGATGCTGAGATTGTGGGTGGTCAGTTCGCGGGGAATGTCGCGCCCCGGTCTCCAGACTATAAGTACTCGGTTGCGCTCAACTACAACACCGCTCTGGGCAATGGGGCTATGCTCGATTTTGATGCCAGTGTGTCCTACTCGGATAACTGGTACATGGAGGCGACCAACCAAGGCGTGTCCTATATGGATGATTATTCCATCGTTGACGCGAGTGTGCGCTATACCTCCAGCGGAGGTAATTGGGAGGTCACGCTATGGGGCAAGAATCTGAGCGATGAGTTGGTTACCTCGCACTCTATCGTGAGTAGCTTTGGAGGCTCAGTCGAGCTATTTGCTCCGCCACGCACTTATGGCGTTACAGCAAACTACTTCTTCGATTAAGAGGGTAAAACTGAAGGGGGCGAAAGCCCCCACCTCTAAGACGAATCAGAGAGCGTTGTATGGTGCTTGACCCGACAAGATTAGGTCCCCCATCAGGGGCCTATGTGGCGGTCGTAGGGGGCTGCGGTGGCATGGGTAGGGCGCTCGTCGATGCACTCATTCAAACGCAGGTTCATGTCGCTGTTCTTGACCTTCCCTCGTCTGTTGAGCAGCACCCACCTCCTCCTGAAGTGCTGGTGTTACCCATGGATGGCGGCAACGAGGCCCAGGTAGCGGAAGCCTTTGCGACTTTGGCGACGCAATGGCCGCGACTGGATGGTCTGGCAAATCTTGCGGGATATTTTAAAGGCCTGTCTCCGCTCGGTGACCTTGATGTTTCGGTTTTTGATGACATCATTGCGGGTAATCTCCGAAGTCATTTCCTATGTGCCAAAGCGGCAATGCCATTACTCCGGCAGTCCGTGCAGGGTGCGATGGTCTGTGTGGCGTCTACTCAGGCGATAGATGTGATTCCCAATTACACACACTATGCTGCTGCAAAAGCGGGTGTGGTGGCTATGGTTAAGGGCATGGCGCGCGAGAATGCGCCCCACATTCGTTGCAACGCCCTGGCTCCGGGGTTGACCGACACGCCCTTTCTTGTGGGTGGCACAGGAAGGGAGCAAATTTTCGAGGGAATTGACCCCTCGCGCTATGCGCCGAGGGTGCCCATGAAACGAATGGCCGCGGCGTCTGATATGACGGGCCCAATCCTGTTCTTATTGGGGCCTGCCTCGGGTTTTATCAACGGCGAAACCCTGATCGTTGATGGCGGGGTCTACGTACAGTAACTTGTTGGCAAATAGACCTGCGCGAAACTGTGGAGTGCCTGTGTCGGCTTCTTTGAACCGTAAGTGTTTATACTGAGCCTGCCGCGCCGCTGATACTCAGATCCTGAAGAGCATCAGCGCGGCAACCAGCACCATCAGTCCTGCCACAACTTTGTTCAGGTTTGCGAGATGCCGCTCGGTGGTGAGGAATCGCCGAAGGCCACTCCCGCCCGTGGCATAGAGCGTCATGGACAGAAACTCCGAGGGCAGCATCACAGCCAGAAACGCAGCAAGTTGCTGGGGTGTTGAGTACTCCAGGGACATGAATCCGGGCAGCAGTGCGATCATGAACCCCCAGCC
>JACETJ010000112.1 GCA_013911345.1 Congregibacter sp. | reverse complement strand
GGGTTTCTTCGGCGACTGTAAAGCCGATGTGGTGGTAGCGCGCGGTAAATCTCGCAACGCGTAATACTCGCAGTGGGTCTTCCACAAAATGCGGCGAAACGTGCCGCAGGATTTTGGCATCAAGATCAGCCCGGCCACCGTAAGGGTCAATCACCGCGCCGGACCCATCCATAGCCATGGCATTAATCGTCAGATCACGGCGCTCAAGATCCTCCTCCAGCGTGACTGAAGGATCAGCGTGCACAACAAATCCATGATAGCCGGGCCCGGATTTCCGCTCGGTGCGCGCCAGTGCGTACTCCTCTTTGGAGTCAGGGTGCAGGAAAACGGGGAAATCTCTGCCGACCTGCGTGTATCCCGCAGAGATCATCTCTTCGGGCGTACTGCCGACCACCACCCAGTCATTTTCATGGTGCGGGTAGCCCAGTAGGGTGTCGCGGACGGCGCCGCCAACGCGGTAGCTGTTCATAAGCAGATTGGTGCAGAAATGCGGCTGAAGTGGACGATTATCCAGTGTATTGTTTGGATTCGATAGTCGCCGCCCACTGATCTTTTCCGACCGGTGGCCTCAAGCGCAATTTTGGCGCCTAAATAGGAGGTTTGCATGGATGCAAATCATCACAGGGACGGGCAGCGGGTGATTTCTAGCGCGGCGGCCTCGGAGCCTGCTCTCGTCCGACTTGGCGGTAGGGCGTTCAGGGCTCTAATCGCTTTCTGTTTCATACTATTTGATCCGCTTGCATGGGCGGCACTTCCCGATACTGCCAACGAGCGTGCAGCGATCGACACAGTTTTAAATGGCGGAGCGTCCAGATGGCGGCTAGAGGGACTCACTTTGCCCTCGCAGCAGAATCTAGAACTGACTTTCCGTGAGGTGCACCTGTACGCGCCAAATGCGAGGTTACTGAGGCCTACCGAGGATGGCTTTGAGCGTCAGGCACTTGAGCCGCTTCGAGTTTTTGTCGGCGAGAGTGCTACTTCTGCTGACGGCGTTGCGATACTGATTCGCAGAGCCGATGGCCGGCTTCAGGGCAGTTGGCAGGACCAAGGTGCCAGGTATGAACTGGCGATGGAGGTTTCAGAAGATCGAATCCGAGCCTTCGATCGACCGCCAGAACTCATTCTTGGTAATCCTTTTGAGGATGACGAGGTCAGACCTGATGTTGATCCATCGGTCATAGCGCCGAAATACCGTCCCAGCGGCAGCGTATTGCCCTTTAGTTTGGCAGCGCAGCGCACCGCTGTACGCGAACTCAAGCCGGGCCAATCGGTTCAGCTGATGGGTGGCGTGGACGGTGAGCCGGATGTCTACCGCATCAAAGTGCCGCAGGGCGTCAAAGGTTTTCGAGTCGACCTGCAAGGTGTTGGTGACGCCGATTTATATGTGGTGGATGGCGAGCAATCGGACACCGATACCTTTTTATGCGCGCCTCTGCTGGCGGGCTCACAGGAAAGCTGTGTCATTCGCGAATTGAATCAAAGTGGCGAATACCTGCTTGCGGTGCACACCAATACGCAGTACGGCACGGTGTCTCTAGACTTCGAAGTATTGGCGAATCTAGGCGCTGGACAGTTGTATGGCGCCACCATAGCCATCGATACCGATTATGAGTTGGTGCAAACGCTGGGGTCTGTCGGCGATGTGCAGGCTTACTTTGCCAGTTTGTTTGCCTATCTCAATGTCACGTATGAGGCGGAGATTTCTACCCGTCTTCTTATTGGTGATCAGATTATCCCGCAATCGGCTTCCGAGGATCCCTACCAAAGCTGGGCGGGTTGCGGTGCCCGCCTCTCAGAGGTGGAACAGCGTTACGCTGGCAACACGAGTATCAACAGAGCGCTTCTCGCCCACTTTAGTCCCAGCGGTGGTGATTGCGGTGTCGCCTACACGCCTTATGCCAATGCGGGAGACAATAGCTTTTCAGGCGTTCTCTGTGACGCGTCTTATGGGGTTTCCGTGAATAACATCACTGGCTTAGCCCCCAATGCAACCACTCCCATTTCAAACAGCTGGGACGCGATCGTTACTGCCCACGAGCTTGGCCATAATTTCAGTTCTCCCCACTCACACTGCTATGGCAACCTGAACGGCGGCACCCTTTCTCAGAGTGTTGACCCTGTCGACGCGTGCAATATCAGTGAGCCCGACGGCCCTGGCAACTTGTGTGCTAAGGGCTCGGCTTCGTTGCCGAGCAACAATGCGTTAACCGGGGGGACTTCGGGTGGAGGAGATGGGGTGATCATGAGTTACTGCCATCTACTTGGCGGTGGTCTCGGCAATATCAGCCGAACCTTTGGTCAGAACCATCAATCAGGTGTGTTGCCCGAGCGAGTCGCGCAGCGGATGTCGATGGCAGTGGAGAACGCCAGCGCTCTGTCGGGGAGCTGTATCAGCATCGTGGACGACAGCAGTGACATCACGCTGACCCTCAATGCCGCAGGAGGTGGCGAAGGTATTGTGACCAGCTCGCCAACCGGCATTAACTGTGGCGAGGACTGCAGCGAGGTTTTTCCATCTGGCACTCTGGTTACGCTCACAGCTAATGCTGGTATTGGTTCTGTGTTTGCCGGTTGGGGCGGGGCCTGCAGTGGCTTTGACGCTTCATGTGATGTGACCATGAATCAGTCCTTGCAGGTGACAGCGAACTTTGAGAGTGAAAGCACCATTTCGCCGTTGCAGGACAACGTACCTGTTGGGCCGCTGTCGGGCGACGCGGGGAGCAATCAGGATTTTTCATTCGAAGTGCTGGAGGGCACGGGCAGACTTGAAGTCACGCTGGAGGTCGATTCAGGAGATCCGGATATCTTTGTTGACACCACCTTTCCTCCGGTTACCAATTCGCCGTTGTATGACAATCCGCCGTATCCCCTCTGTAGTTCAGTGAATTATCCAGAGGATGAGATTTGCAGTTTCGATGATCCCGAGCCGGGCACCTACTACATACGAGTAAACGGCTGGTCCAGCTTCTCTGGCGCTGTGTTGACAGCCAGTACGGCCAATGTGTTCACGGTGACACCCTCAGCCGGGACAGGCGGCGCTATCAGCCCGGCGTCGCCACAGCCAGTCACTGAAGGCAATAGCATCAGCTTTAATTTGACCCCAGATGCCGGCTACAGGGTTGCTAGCGTAGGGGGATCTTGCCCCGGGGCTTATCAGCCAGGTGAACTAACCCATTCGGCTGGCCCCATTAACGGTGACTGTAGTGTGGCGGTCTCTTTTGAAATTGACCCGAATTTCCCATTGGCGCCCACTGTGACATCGCTTGCCGGGTCGTCATCTAACGGCACAATTGCAGTCGCTTTCGCACCAAATACCGGGGGTGGCGTAGCGGACAATTTCACTGCGACGTGTCAGCCCGTAACAAGCAGTAGTTTGCTCGAGGCTCGAATGGCCCCGCCGCAGCCACATGTCTCCAGAGCGATGAGTCTGTCGCTCGAGGCACAACACGCTTCGTCCTTGTTCAGGGAATCGGGACTACGGTGTGGTTCTGACCACATGTCTGGGCGGAATGTTTTAGGTCAACAAGCGAAGATAGTCCCGTCTGCGAGTCAGGCAGATTGCAGCCTAAGTCAAACGACCATTTCAAATGAGTACGACTCGCTATCGGTCGGCGCCTATGTGATTCCCATTTATTTCCACGTGATCTACACCTCTAGTAACGAGGGCTGGATCTCGGAGAGCCGCATTCTTGCGCAAGTCGATGTGTTGAACGAGGATTTTGCGGCGATTTTTAACACGTCAATTCGCTTTGAACTCGAGGGCATTACCTACACGCAAAATGATGAGTGGTTCACTGATTCCGCTTTGGACGAGCTGGCATATAAGAGTGCATTGGGTGTGGATCAGAGTCGATTCCTGAACGTGTATACCAATGATGCGAGCGGGTATCTTGGATACGCTACGTTTCCTGCCGAGAGCGCTGGAGGCGTATTAGACGGGGTGGTCAATCTGCACAGCGCCACGGGTGGTCGCGACAATGGCTACGGCAGCTTTGACCAAGGCAGAACGCTGGTCCATGAGATCGGCCATTACCTTGGGCTCTGGCACACGTTTCAGGGCAATGGCGGCGCATGTGCGAACAGCTATACCTCCGGGGACTACATTTTCGATACACCCCCTCATGGCTCACCTGATTACGGCTGCAGTGCTAGCAACGTTTGTGGCGGGGTATCTCAAATCGAAAATTTTATGAATTACTCGGATGATGGCTGCATGGACCGCTTCACCGAGGAGCAGTCCAACCGAATGGTATGCAGCCTGGTGAACTACCGGCCCAGTTTGTTTCGCATCGACACAGGTGGCGCTCTCTCCGTCACTGGAGCGTTGTCTCCTCTGATACTTGAGGGAGCTGAGTTGGAGACGCAGTACCAGTGTTCGGTGGTTGCCACTAACAGTTACGGAGCCAGCCAACCCTCCAATTTATTAAACGTGCTCTTGAGGGAGGTGACATCCCCACCTTCAGCGCCTGTGATCGCTCGGGTAGAGACAGGCGACGAAGAGATCTGGCTTCAGGTCTCACCGTCTGATGATATTGAGGTGTTGAGCTATCAAGCATCGTGCTCAGATGGCACCACTACTTACTCGGCGACGACCGCCGGCTCCTCAATTCTCATCACGGGCCTTGTTAATGAGGTGGAGTACACGTGCTCGGTTGTGGCGATCAATGACTTGGGCGCCAGTGTCGCGACCTTCTACCCAGATGCTTTGATGCCAGACCCCGCGGTTCAAGGCCTGCCTGCATGGTTACTTTACGAGGCGTCTAAGAGCAGTCCGTGATGGGCGAGCTCCTGTGTACACACGATTGATACTTAGCGGCGCGCCCAGCGTCACCACACGACCTTCGGCGAGCTCTTTGGTTGTTTTCAAGAGGTCGTCTATGTGAGCGCTAGTGCCCGCATGCGCAGCTGATCCTGCGCCCAGTCTCGAGCTCATAAAAGGTCATGGTCCCGCCCCAGACGCAGCCTGTATCAAGGCCGATGGTCTTGGGGTCATCTGTGATGCCCTCTAGAGAAGCCCAGTGACCAAATATGATGGTTTGGCCCTTGGTCAGGCGGCGCTTGTGGCTGAACCATGGCGCGACCTTTTTGCCTGCTAACGCGTCGGGAATGGGTTGGGGACCCTTACTGATGAGATCGAGCTTGCCTTTGCGGGTGCAGTAACGCATGCGGGTGAGGTAGTTGGTAATCACACGTAGCCGGGTCATGCCGCTCAGGCTGTCGTCCCACACGTAGGGGTCGTTACCGTACATCTCGGTCAGGAACTCCTCGCAGCGCGCGCCTTGCAGGGCGTTCTCGACCTCCCAGGCGCGATCCAGCGTGTCCTGCACGGTCCAAATGGGGGGTATGCCCGCATGCACCATCGTCACGCCATCTTCATAGTGGGCGAGGGGCTGAAAGTGGAGCCATTCGATCAGC
>JACETJ010000111.1 GCA_013911345.1 Congregibacter sp. | reverse complement strand
CGAGTACGGCCTTCAAGTATTCGAGATTCACTGGCAGGCGCATGCGCAGATCGGCCGCCGCACCCCCGACGGATTGGCCGCCGTATCCGTGGCATGCCACGCATCCGGCGAGTTCATAAATAGTCTCACCCATCGTCGCCACCTCTGCTGGGTACCGGTCGACCGGCGGCTTTGGAAAGGTCAACTTAGCCGCCCAAGGGGGGGGCGGTGCGTCACCCCCCAAAGCAAATGCCAATAAGCGTGGCCGACTGCGCGATTCTGCGGTCGAGCTGTAATCCGTCAATCCGGCCGAAGCGGCCGATGTAGAGGGGGCGCCTGCCGGCACGACAATGTATTGGATGCCATCAGCGACAACTGTCGACGGTGCTGCGCGGATCGCGCCACCCGCAACGAAAGCGCCCAACTGCTCTCCCGAGATAGCATCGTAAGCATTCAGGTAACCCTCAGCCGTCCCCTGAAAAACGACCCCACCCGCCGTGTGTAGCGCCCCGCCGTTATAGGGCAATGCAAGGCGCTGTCTCCACATTTCACTTTGGCTGACCGGGTCCCATGCAATCAGCTCTCCAAACGCTTGCCACTCAGGGTCGCCCTCGGTGCTATGGCGGTGGTCATAGCTGTACTCCCCACTTGCGGTGCGCTCGCGTCGCTCCGGCGTGGTCAGCGCGGGGATGAAAAGCACGTTCCTCTCAGGGTCGAATGCCAGAGCAGTCCAATCGTGCGCACCTGCATTACTCGGGAGGATAATCGTAGGTTCACCGTCGGCCGCCTCCCAATAGCGTGCAGCTGGGTCAAAGATGGGGCGCCCTGTTTCGCTGTCGAGACCTTTCGCCCAGTTAACCGGCACGTAGTTGCGCCCGGACATGAATGCGCCGGTCTCCGCATCCAAAACATAGACAAAACCATTTTTCGGCACGCTGAGGACGACGCGCTTATCCACGCCGTTGATAGGCAGAGTAGCCAGCATAAGCCCGACCGCTGGTTCGTAATTCCACGCATTGCCCGGCACCTGAGTGAAGTGCCACTGGTAAGCCCCTGTTTGGGCATCAAGGGCAACGACAGCACTCGTGAACAACTCATCGCCCGCGTCTTCGCCCCGCTTTGTGGGGTCAGCAGGTGCGGGCGCGCCGGTTCCAATGATGAGCTGATCTAATTCGGCGTCGTAGACCATGGCATCCCAGACACTGCCGCAGCCTCGGGTGCTTTCATACCACCCCTCGCCCCAAGTCTTCAGCGCCATTTCGTAAAGCTCGCTGTCCTGCGGCTCATTGGGGTCGCCCGGCACAGTGTAAAAGCGCCACAGGTGCTCTCCTGTTTTTGCATCCACGGCATCCACATGGCCGCGATTGAGGCCCATGTCAGCACAAGAATTGCCGATGAAGACCTTGCCTCCACCAACGCGGGGTGCGCCGGAAATCATGTAGGCCTGCTCGCTATCACAGGTTTCAACCTGCCATTGCTCGACCCCGGTTTCTTGATCGATAGCGACCAGTCGGCAATCAGAGGTGCCGACGATGACCAGGTCCTCGTAGAGTGCGAGCCCCCGGTTCAGACTCCTTAACCAGGTCTCGAGAAATGAATTGGGGGGCCTATCGGCAAGCGGCTCGAAAGTCCAAAGCAATTTGCCCGTCTTCAGGTCATTGGCGAAGACCTGGCTCTGCGAGCCACTCTGGAAAATTCTTCCATTGCTAATGAGGGGATTGCCCACAAGCCCGTCCCGCGTGGGGAGATCAACCGCCCAGGCGAGGCCAAGATCAGACACAGTCTCTGTGTTGATCTGCGTGAGGCCAGAGTGATGCTGCATATCAGAGGAATTGCCGAGCACTGCCCAGTCCGTCGACTCCGCATCGCCCGCCAAAGGCTTGGGCGGTGGCTGATCGTTGGTTTCCAACGTACATCCAATGCCCATTATTGGAATCAGAACGAGCAACGCCCTTATAGCGGCCACACGCAACCACTCGAGATCCATAGCTACCCCCTATTACCGAAAGATCTAAAAGTATTTATACGGTAGTGTAAATCAATAGCTTAATTAAACAGTCACGCTTTGACCTGTAAGACCGATAAACGAAAAAAGCTGGACCCGGCGATCGAGCCGGCGTCCAGCAGAGAGGTTTCCCATCCTGAGCGCCGCTCCATGACTCAGCGCCCAGACATACGAGAATAATATTGTTTTACATCTCTGTAAACTTAATATACCAGCTCCGCCGGCCAAAACTGCCACTTTAAGCAACCCTGTCAAGCGACGCTGAGATCCTGCTTACCCAAAATACTGAAACTCTGGGTGGCGATTTTCCACTCACCGGCCACCTTGCTTAGCTCCCAGTCATAGTCGACGGTGAAGGTGTTGCGCTTGAATAAGGTCAGCATCTTCAGCCGCGCGGTCGCGCGCAGTTCGCTGCCCACTTCGGAATAGAAACCGGTTGCGTGATGCCCGAGGCAGTCGGGCGCAGACTCGAAGAACTCCCTGATTTGCGCGTGCCCATTAAAAATCTTTCCGTAGACTGCACTGGCATCCAAATGGGCGTCTTGTGCAAAAAGGGCGAGCGCGGCATCCCAATCTTTGCGATCGCAGGCATCGCAATACCGCGCACCCATTTCGGCTATGAGTAATTTATCCGCCAATACGTCTTCATTCATTATTTGTGACCTCTCTGGATTTTTGGGGTTGGTGTCGTCTAGTCAAGGAAGTTGGTCGGACGCTTCTCCTTCAATGCCCTGAGTCCTTCCTTGAAGTCAGGGTGCGTCAAAGCCGTATTCATATCAGTGACCGATCGTGTGTAAGCATCTGAGAAATCACCCTCGGCATCAAAGTTGAGCTGTCGTTTCATACAAGACAACGAGTAGGAAGCACTCTCTTTGGCGAGTTTTTGGGCATAGCGGAGCGTTTCCTCAAGAAGCTGATCGGGCTCATACAGTTTCTGTAACCATCCAAGACGCAGGCCCTCCTCTCCCGAGAACTTGTCACCCTCCAGCAAGATCTGCATCGCATTTGCCTTACCCATAATGCGCGGCAGGATCCACCCGAGGCCGTACTCAGCAGGCAGCCCCAGCTTAGAAAATGCGGTTTTCAAAACACTGTTGCGCGCACCGAAGCGCAAGTCCGCATAGCTGGCAACGATGAAGCCGACGCCGGCGCAGCGGCCATTTACAGCAGCAATGACAGGCTTTTCAATACACCAGGGATAGGCGTGGTTTCGCCTGAACGCTTCAGGCGCGGTCTCGGGGTACGGAGGCAGTTCAAGTTGAGCTTTTTGGTATGCGCCACCTGCGCTTTCAATCGTGCTGAGCTCACTCGTATCCGCCCCCACACAGAAGTCATCGCCGATACCCGTCACCACCACCACCCTGACGCTGTCATCGGTGTGGGCGTGGTACAAGGCCCAGCGATACTCGACTGACATGCGGCCACCCCAGGCGTTTCGTCTGGCGGGATTATTGAGCGTGACCAGCGCCACGCCACGATTGACCTCGTAAGTAATTTTGTCAAATTCACTGAGCTTCATAGCCATGTCCTGCCGAAGATGTAGCCGTCAGGCGTCAGTTTCATGAGTTCGCCAGCCATGTTGGAATCGTCTCTGGCTCGCGGACTGCAGCTAACGTCGCTGCAACCAGCTTCTCTTTCCAGCGCCTGATACTGCCAAGCCGCAAGGCGAGCTCTCTCGAGCGTTTCAGGTAAAGGTGACAATCAACTTCCCACGTAAAACCCATCCCCCCATGAAGGTGCAGGCCCTCGCGGGTCGCGAATTCGAGACTTTCACTGGCGCTAACACGGGCAGCGCTCGCCGCTATCGGTAATTCCTCGCTATCAGCAGACAGCGCCCAAGCTCCGTAAAAGGCGTTTGACCTGGCCAATTCGTTGCGGGCGTACATCATTGCAAGCTTGTGCTTGACCGCCTGATAAGAACCAACAGTTCTGCCAAAAGTAGAGCGCTGGAGCACATGTTCGATCGCCATTTCGCGGCATCGGTCGGCCCCTCCCACCTGCTCGAAGGACATCACTACGGCAGCTCTATTAAGGAGATCATCCAGCGCCGCCCCGCCATATGGGGCGTCACCCAGCGGTTCCGCCGGATGCCGGTAAAAATTCAACCTCACATTCGCCTGCGAGGGGTCCACCGAATTCAGGGGCAAATGAGTAATGGTGGCTCGACTCTCACCAGCGGAAGGATTGAGCTCAGTGATCACCAGCTCGAGCTCTGCCTGAGCGTCACGGACACCCAGCACAGCAATATCAGCCAGCGCACCAAAGGGCACCGGCCACATTGCGCCATTCAAGTACCCATCCCTCATTTGCACGCGCTCAACGCTTTCTGAGGCACCCGCAACGTGCTCTGCCTCTGCCCAGGCCACAGTCCCGATGATCTGACCGCTGGCCAAGCCAGGGAGGTATTTGTCTTGCTGCGCCTTCGATCCAAAGCGCAGAATAGCCTCCGCGGCGAGGTAAATACTTGAAGCGAAGGGAACGGGGGCAACCACCCTGCCCAGCTCTTCTGCCAACACACAGAGCTCTAGGTACCCCATGCCCAGCCCACCGAACGCTTCTGGAATCGCCACGCCTTGCCAACCCAACTCGCTCATCTCGTGCCATAGAGGACTGACCTCTGCCTGATCACCCTCGAGATAATCGCGCACCGAGTCCATCGCACACCGTTCAGTAAGAAAGCGCCGCGCATCGTTGCGGATAGCCTGTTGGTCTTCGTCGAAGTCGAATCTCATCGAATCATTTCGCCGTCACCGAACCTCGTGATCCGTCTTTTTTGCTATCGATCGATCGATCTGGCCGTCCGATAGATTGTTCACCTGTATGTACAGCATTGCGCGGTCGATTGCGCTCGAGAGGCCGCTGTCCAGTGACTGCCAGACCGCCTTGACCGTCCCTTGAGTGGCCAGCGGTGGCTTGCTGGCAACCTTACTGGCCAGTTGTCTCGCTCTGTTCCACAGCGCTTCACGGCTGTCCAAAACCTCACTGACCAGCCCAATGCGCAAGGCGGTTGCGGAAGACATCCGTTCATCATTACCCAGCAGGTTCATCCTCATTACCTCGCCGTAGGCAATGCGGCGCGTCAGCCCAATCGGCTCACAGGCACTGACCATACCGAAACTGACGTGTGGGTCGAAGAATTCTGCATCCTCTGAGCAAATCACGATATCCGACTCATTCAGCCAGTAATAGGCCCCGCCGCAACACAAGCCGTGAACAGCGCAAATCACCGGTTTCCACATCTCATTCTGCTTTGGCCCAAGTTTCTTGCCCGGATCCCATTGCGACCAGACCACCCCCTCACGCCACACCGAGTCCTGTTCCTTGACATCCTTTCCAGTGGAAAAAGCTCTACCGTCGGCGGCTCTGATCACCACGGTATGCACGTGATCGTCCTCCTTAATCAACTGCCAAACGGTCGCCATCTCTTCAACCATTTGGCTGTTGAA
>JACETJ010000110.1 GCA_013911345.1 Congregibacter sp. | reverse complement strand
ATGCTGCGCTGCTGATTGGGCCCGAAGGGGGATTGACTGATCAGGAAGTGGCGCTCGCCTGCGAGAGCGGCTTTGAGGTGTTGCGGCTGGGTCCGAGAGTGATGCGTACCGAGACGGCCCCCGTCGTGGCGCTGTCGGCCCTGAGCGTAAAGTGGGGGGAGATGCTGGGCTGAAATCGCCCGCGAAAGGTCAAACAGCTCTTTGGCGTTGTCCTCGAGAAGTTGCGACCACATCGTGTCACCGGAGAATTTTGCCGTGGGGTGCCGTATCTAGGCGTCAATCAGATTGGCTCTACCTCTGATCCTCCGCGAACCTCGGCTCGCATTTGTTCTCAGAAACAGGGGTTTTCTCGGCATGCTGCGCACGCACCCATTCCAGCCATGTCGATGCGGCGTTTAAAAAATGACTGGTACGGGGCGAATGAAAAATCTCAAACGCATGCTGCGCACGCGGCAATTCTGCATACACCAAGGGTACGCTGGTCTGCGGTGCAAATTCGGCAACGAAGCGGCGCACTTCCTCAACCCATACCAGCGAGTCGTGGGTGCCCTGAACGATACAAAACGGGGGGGCAGCCGCGGCGACGCCGTCTCGGTGGATCCAGGAGATCGGTGAGCCGTCCTCGAATACATGTGGTGCCGCCTCTGGGGTCTGCTGGATAATCTTGCGGCTGATGAATCCATCCATTCGGGCTTGCTGGCGAATGCCGTGCCGGTTGGTGAAATCCACCACCGGATACATAGCCAGCACACCCTGCACCGCGGTATCCACACCTTCAAAACCTGCCTGCCAGTCGGCATATCCTGGGGTCAGGCCTGCGAGCAGAGAGAGATGCCCTCCCGCCGAGCCACCGGTGACAACAATAAAGTCCGGGTCGCCGCCATATTCCTCTATGTGGGTCTTTACCCAGGCAATGGCCTTTTTCACGTCGATGATTTGGGCGGGATAGGCGTCCCGGGGCGCGAGCCGATAATTAATCGACACACCAACCCAGCCCATTTCAACCATGCGGTGCAGCAGTGGCTGTCCTTGATCGGACTTGTGACCCATCATCCAGGCGCCGCCATGCACATGCAGCAAAATCGGTCGGCGCTCTCCCTGGGTCACCGGGGTGTATATGTCCAGCAACCCGCGCTTTCCCGAGGTGGAATAGGCTACGTTGCGCACATAGCGCACACCGGGGCGACGGAAACGAAACGGCCAAAACCACTCTTGGCTATGAATCTGTTGTGTCAGCTTGGCCCGCCTTGTCTCGGGAATGTAACGCAGAAAATCCGTGCCCAACGCTGTGCTCAGGGCGCGTTGGAACGCCGCACCGGCATCGAAGCCATCCTTAAGCGCCCACCCAAGTAGCCCCCAGGCAGCCAAAAAGCAGGACAGCCCTAGCGAGAACCCCCACGTGTCGGTGCCAACCAGCACCACCCAGAGCGCGACAAAAGCCATCTGCAGCCCGATGAGCCAGACTGCCAGTTCGCCGGTGACCCACCCTGAGAAGAACCACAGCCAGACGGCCCAGCCGATTTGACGAACCTGCAGCACCGCAGTGACTGCGCACAGCAAGCTGAAGCAAGCGATAAGAATAAAAAATAGGTCCATACCGTTTCTCAGAAGGTCACAAAATACCCCGCTTTTCGGGCGGAGAGAGCTTGCGGGGAATTGCTCTGGATCGCAAGATATCCAACTTGCCCCCGGTAGGACCCCAACATGAGCCTCAAGCTCGGCGTAGTGATGGACCCCATTGGATCGATTCACTACAAAAAAGATACCACTCTCGCGCTTCTCTGGGCGGCGCAGGATCGTGGCTGGGCGTTATTTCATATAGAACCGGACGGGCTATTTCTAGAGGGTGAAGCGCCAATGGCCACCGTGCAGCCATTGACGGTTCACCACAACCCCGAACACTGGTATGACCTTGGCGATGCAGCCACATTATCGCTCACAGAGCTTGACGTGGTCTTGATGCGTAAGGACCCGCCCTTTGATATGGAATACATCTACGCCACCTATCTTCTCGAGCGGGCTGAGCAACAAGGCACTCTCGTGGTCAATCGTTGCCAAAGCCTCAGAGATTGCAACGAAAAACTGTTCGCCACCGAATTTCCACAGTGTTGCCCACCGCTGTTAGTCAGCCGAAATATGGAACGCCTGAGAGCGTTTCACTCCGAGCACCGTGATGTCATCTTCAAGCCGCTGGATGGCATGGGTGGCAGTGCGATCTTCCGCGCGCAACCAGACGATCCCAACATCAGCGTGATTCTGGAAACGCTCACGCGCTCGGGCCGCCAAACGATTATGGCGCAGCAATACCTCCCGGCTATCAAAGAGGGCGACAAGCGTATTTTGATGATTGACGGCGAGGCGGTGCCCTGGTGTCTGGCGCGGGTCCCTCTGGCAGGGGAAAGTCGCGGGAATCTCGCAGCAGGCGGCGCCGGCAGAGTGCAGGCACTCACAGAGCGTGATCAATGGATCGCTGATCAGATTGGGCCTACCCTTAGGGAGCGTGGTCTCTACTTTGTCGGCCTCGATGTGATCGGCGACTACCTCACAGAAATCAACGTCACTAGCCCCACCTGCCTTCGCGAAATAGAGGCGGAATCAGGGCTAGACATTGCGGGCCAGCTGCTCGACAGCCTGCCTCTGACAGGGGCGGTCTCCTGAGCCGCATTGCACCCACAGTGATACTGGCACCTCGCGCCGGACTGCCACCCGCTTTCCTGCTGTCACTGGGGATCCACCTAGTCGTGATTTTTGGCTTCCTGCTCTCTCCAGCAGGAGATTCTGCCCGGGAAGTCGCCAATCGTGCGGTGACCATTTTACTGGCGCCCGCGGCCCAAGCACCCCAGACAGCCTTTGCCGACGCGACGGCCAATCAACTGGGCACCAGCCTAATGGATGCCGCGCAAGCGGTACCCAACCCCCCTGTCGATCCCACACCGGGAACCGGCCTGCCCTCTGAAAGCGGCGCCAAGGCGCAGCTGGCCTCGCCGACAGCCGCGGTGTTTCCTTCGAGCCCAACAGTGGCTGCTCGCGCAGCGCTTGATGCTGAATATCTGCGTCAATGGCAGGCCGATATTGAACGATTTGGCAATGCCTATTACCGAGGCCTGGCGCGTCGCTACGGCAATGGTGATGTGCGATTGCGTGTCTCAGTGAGCAGCGATGGGACGCTTCAACAGATTGATCTGCTGGACAGCTCGGGCGTCCGTGAACTTGATCGTGCCGCTATCGATACCGTCGAGAAGCTGTCGCCCTTTCCCCCCTTTCCTGCCGCGCTGGCGCGTGAAGCAAGCGAGCTGGCCATTGTCCGCACCTGGCAATTCCGACGCTGACAACTCATCACTATGCCCACCTCACCCGATACATCCACACCGCCTGCTTCATCTCTCCGAGGCCATTTTTTGATCGCGACACCGGTCATTGGTAGCGGCTTTTTTAATCGCTCCCTCACCTATATCTGTGACCATACTGACCAAGGGACGATGGGCATCGTCGTTAACCAGTGCCTGGAAATAGGCCTGATTGACATGCTCGCCCATCTGGATATCGAAGCGACCCCAGAGTGTCTGGACCCCTTTATTCTCGCCGGTGGGCCAGTGGCTACTGATCACGGCTTTGTACTCCATCGAGGCGAGCCAAACTGGGAGGGTAGTCAATCGATTAACGATGAAATCAGTCTGACGGGCTCGCGCGATGTGCTCTGCGCTATCGCCGCAGGAAAAGGCCCATCAGATTACCTTGTGGCGCTAGGTTACGCGGGCTGGGCTCCGGGTCAGCTGGAAGCTGAAATGACGGAAAACAGCTGGTTGACCGTTCAGGCTGACCTCAGCGTGCTGTTTGAGATCGCTGTCGATGACCGTCTGGGGGCGGCAGGCCGCCAGCTCGGTATCGACATCGACCTGCTAAGTGCTGAGGCTGGGCACGCCTGATGACCACCAAACATGAAACAGTGATAGCGCTCGATTACGGTCTCCGCAATATGGGTGTGGCGGTGGGTAATACGATCTCGCGAACTGCGCGTCCACTAGCCATCATCGGCGCGCGAGACGGAGTGCCCGACTGGAGAGCAATGACCAAACTGATCGAGGAATGGCAGCCCAGCCGAGTGATCGTCGGTCATCCTCTCAATATGGACGGCTCAGAGAGCGACATCAGCCAAAGAGTGATGAAGTTCGCCCGTCAGATAGAAGGTCGCTACCAGATCGCCGTGACGCTGGTCGACGAGCGGCTCACCAGTCGCGAGGCGAAAGCCGCCGCGCTGTCTGCCGGCCACCACGGTGATTTCTCCACAGCTCCCATCGACGATGAGGCAGCGGCGATCATCCTTACCACTTGGCTCAACGAGCAATAGGCATTAGGCGGTAATACTGTCGGGCTGACGTGCTTTCTCGCGCGCCGCTTCGACGGTGATGATGCGCTTTTCAACCAGATTCTGCAGACACTGGTCCATCGTTTGCATACCGATCGCCTGACCTGTCTGGATTGCGGAATACATTTGCGCCACTTTGTCCTCGCGAATCAGATTTCGGATCGCCGAGGTGCCGCGCATAATTTCGTGGGCAGCCACCCGCCCACCACTTTTCTTCTTGAGCAGGGTCTGTGAGATCACGGCCTGAAGGGATTCAGACAGCATCGAGCGCACCATGGCTTTCTCGGCGGCGGGAAAGACATCGATCACGCGGTCAATGGTTTTGGCCGCAGATGTCGTGTGTAGGGTGCCGAATACCAAGTGGCCTGTTTCCGCCGCAGTCAGCGCCAAACGAATGGTTTCAAGATCCCGCATCTCCCCCACGAGAATAATATCGGGGTCCTCGCGAAGCGCTGAGCGCAACGCCTCCGAAAAGCCGAGAGTATCGCGGTGCACTTCACGTTGATTCACCAGGCATCGCTTGCTCTCGTGTACAAATTCAATCGGGTCCTCAATGGTGAGGATGTGGTCATACCGGTTATCGTTAATAAAATCGATCATCGCGGCGAGCGTGGTCGACTTTCCCGAGCCAGTGGGCCCCGTCACCAGCACCAGTCCTCTGGGAATCATGGAGATGTCGCGGAATACCTGCCCCATACCGAGGGTATCCATGGATAGCACTTCCGAGGGAATCGTCCGAAAAACCGCCCCCGCGCCGCGATTCTGGTTAAAGGCGTTGACTCGGAAGCGCGCCACCCCGGGTACCTCGAAGGAAAAGTCCGTCTCTAGGAATTCTTCAAAATCCTTTCTCTGACGGTCATTCATAATGTCGTAGACCAAGGCTTGAACTTCAGCGTGATCCTGTGCGGGCACATTGACACGCCTAACATCACCGTCCACGCGTATCATTGGCGGCAGGCCCGCCGAGAGATGAAGGTCTGAAGCGCCCTGCTGAACGCTGAAAGCGAGTAATTCAGTGATATCCATGTCACAGTCTCCGCGGTTGTCGGGCTAGCACATGGGGAATCAACTTCCTTATGATGCCA
>JACETJ010000011.1 GCA_013911345.1 Congregibacter sp. | reverse complement strand
TGCCGCTGCCTGCCTATGAGCATGTCATGAAGGCATCCCATACTTTTAACCTGTTGGATGCGCGCCATGCGATCGGCGTCACGGAAAGACAACGATACATCTTACGGGTTCGCACTTTGGCGAGAGCTACCGCTGAGGCCTACGTGGCGGCAAGGGGTGCGCTAGGCTTCCCTCAGGCTGACCCGGATTTGGCCGCAGCCGCCCTAGCGCAGCTGGAAGCCGCCGAGGGCAGCGCGCAATGAGCGCTGCTGATCTGCTTTTTGAGCTTGGGACTGAAGAGCTGCCAGCGGGCGAAATCTCGGGCATGGCCGCCGCACTCTGCAAAAGCGTGACCGATGGCCTGGCAGAGCATGGTCTGCCTTTCGGCAGCGCAGTGCATTTTTCAACGCCTCGCCGTTTAGCGGTGCGGGTGGAAAACGTCACCATCAAGGCACCCGACATTGAACTGCGTGTGGTCGGGCCGCCACTTTCGGCGGCAAAGAACGACACTGGCGAGTGGACCAAAGCAGCCGAGGGCTTTGCGCGCAAGCAAGGGCTGTCCACAGATGACCTGCTGATTGTTGAAGAGCAAGGCACAAAGCGGATCGCCGCCCACGTGGCGCAACAAGGGGCGCAGGCCGCCGAGGTGATTCCAGGCATCATTGCCAACGCCGTCTCTGCCATACCCGTCTCAAAACGAATGCGGTGGGGACGATCTCGCGACGAGTTCTTGCGACCGGTCCAGTGGCTACTGCTGCTCTTTGGAGATAGCGCCCTCCCTCTTGAGTTGTTTGGTCTCACCAGCGGCCAAGACACACGCGGTCACCGCTTCCACCACAATGAGTGGTTCACCGTTCGCTCCCCGGGCGTTTATCAAGACGTGTTGCGTGGCGCAAAGGTGCTGGTCGATGTGGAAGAGAGGCGGACGCGCATTGCAGAACAAGTCAAAGCCCTGGCCAACAAAGGTGAGGTTGTTTCGCTCTCTGAAGACCTGCTGGATGAAGTAACTGGCCTTGTGGAGTGGCCCACGGCATTGCGCGGCAGCTTTGACCCAGAGTTTTTGGCGGTGCCCTCTCAAGCCCTCATCTCAGCGATGAAAACACATCAGAAATATTTCCATCTGAACGACGCGAACAGCGGCGATTTGCTGCCCGCCTTTATCACTGTCGCCAACATTGAGAGCCAGCAGCCGGATCAGGTTGTATCGGGAAATGAACGCGTCATTCGGCCCCGATTAAGCGACGCGGCCTTCTTTTTTTCTAACGACAAAAAATCGCCGCTGATCTCACGGCAAGAAAGATTGGGTAGCGTGGTATTTCAACAGCAGCTGGGGAGCCTGCTGGACAAGACACAGCGCATCGCTGCCATCGCCAAGATGGTGGCCAATGCCATCGGCGCAGATGAGGCCACCACAATCAGAGCAGCCGAGTTGAGCAAGTGCGATCTGGTATCAGAGATGGTGTTGGAGTTTCCAGATTTGCAGGGTATCGCTGGCGCGCATTATGCCCAACACGATGGGGAGCTTGACGCTGTTGCTGAGGCGATTGAGTGGCACTACTACCCCCGATTTGCCGGAGACGACCTGCCCCACTCTGCTGAAGCCACCGCAGTCGCGCTCGCTGACCGCCTCGACACGCTGGTAGGCATCTTCGGCATCGGGCAGCCGCCGACCGGCTCAAAGGATCCTTTCGCTTTGCGCCGGGCGTCGTTAGCCATTATTAGGATGCTCATCAATCTCAAGGCGCCTCTTTCTCTGAGTGACCTGCTGTGTAGCGCCTGTGAGCAGCACACCGCCGAGCTGTTACCGGACACCGCCACCACCGCATCGCACTATATTCTCGAGAGGCTGGACAACTGGTACGACGAGAGCGGGATTCATATCTCAGTTGTCCGAGCAGTACTGGCAACCGGCACGACTGATCTTTTCGACGTTGACTTGCGAGTTCGCGCGCTGGACGCTTTTACCAACAACGAGACGGCTGAGCACCTTGCCGCAGCCAATAAACGTGTCGCCAATATTTTGGCCAAAGCAGACGATGCAGATGGCACTCCTCCTGATCCCAAACTGTTTGTCCATGAAGCCGAGAGTGCACTGCGCGGGGCAGTTGTCAGCGTTGGGGAGGCATTAGCGCCTCTGCTGTTGAAGCGAGATTACCAAAGCGCTCTGGATCAGCTTGCCCAGCTCCGTGGTCCAGTAGACACTTTTTTTGACGGCGTGATGGTCAATGCGGAAGACCCCGCTGAGCGCCTTAACCGGCTGCGACTGCTTGGTGAGCTGCGAGCACTGTTCACCCAGGTCGCGGATCTGGCGCTGCTGTCATCGGCGGCTGAATGACTTCCGGGGCACTGTTTTGGGTAGGCCTGGCTGCCGCCAGTGGCGCCGGCTTAGTGCTTAGCCTACTGCAGCTCCACAAAAGGCGTCAGGAACTGACCGCCCTGCAAGCCGAGGCGGTTGCACAAACCACTGCTGCGGCGCTGGCCAGTGAGCGCAGTCAGACGCTGGAGACAGAACTGGCCTCGTTGCAGCTGGAGCTGTCAGGGTTAAATGCTCAGCTCAGCGCGCAGAATGCCACCCTCTCCGAGCGCGCCACACATCATGAGAACCAGGTGAAATGGGTTGAGGAGTCGCGAACGACCCTGCGGACTGAATTGGAGGTCATTGGCCAGAAACTGCTGTCTTCATCAGGCAAAGCGCTAGAGACAACCAACCAAAAGAGCCTCGATAGCCTCCTTAAGCCACTCGCCGAAAAAATTGACCAATTTCAGACGCGCGTGAATCAGGTTCACACTGACATGGTGCGCAACAGCGCCTCGCTCAGCGAACAAATCAAACACCTTGAGTCAGTCGGTGTCTCCATGTCGGGCGAGGCACAGAATCTGACCCGCGCCCTGAAAGGAGACAAAAAGCTGGTGGGCAACTGGGGCGAAGCGCAGCTGGAGAAAACCCTTGAGCTGGCGGGCCTGAGACGCGGTGAACATTACGACGCGCAAGTCGCCATCAAAGACGAACGGGGTGATCGCCATCTACCTGATTTTATTATCAGACTGCCAGAAGGCAGGAATCTGGTTATCGACAGTAAGGTTTCACTGGTTGACTACGAACGGGCAGTGACAGCCGAGACAGACCTCGAGCGTGCGAGTGCACTTGAGGCGCACGCTAAAGCTGTAAAAAACCATATTGATGGGCTGTCAGCCAAAGATTATGCCAACCTTCCAGGGATGGAGAGTCCAGATTTCGTGCTCATGTTTATGCCCGTAGAGCCTGCCTATATCGAGGTCATGCGCGGTCATCGAGAATTGTTTAATCACGGTTACCAGAAAAATGTGGTGCTGGTATCACACACCACACTGATGCCCATTCTAAGAACCGTCGCTAATTTGTGGATGATCGAGCATAGCAATCGTGAGGCTAAAGAGATCAGTGAGCGCGCAGGCGATATCTACAACACGGTGTGTCTACTGGGTGAGCGACTCCACGCATTAGGCGCGTCGATTTCCACCACCGCCAATAAGTACAACGAAGCAGTCAAAGCGGTTCAAGGCAAACAGGGCTTGTTGGGAAAGGTGTCCCGGTTTCAGTCGCTGTCGCAGCGAGCCAACAAATCTTTCCCTGACGGACTCTCTCCTATCGAGCCAGATATTGACGTCGCACGGCTGGAAGATCTGCAGGACGGCGAATCGCCTCAGGAAGACACCCACTAGCACCGACGCCCGGCATTCCTTCGCCGGGACCGACGGGGAAATTTGTCATCCGTAAGACAACATCCAGGTGGCCCCTTCGGGAGCCTGCTCAACACATTTATGCAGCCACTGTCGGCAGCCACTATCAGCAGCCAACATCAGCAGCCAACATCAAATATCGAGATTGCCAACCGCCAAGGCGTTTTGCTCGATGAATTCCCTGCGGGGCTCTACATCGTCACCCATCAGAGTGGAGAACATTTGGTCAGCCAGGAAAGCATCCTCGATGGTCACCTGCAACATCCGCCGCGCTTCTGGGTCCATCGTCGTTTCCCAGAGCTGTTCCGGGTTCATCTCACCGAGACCTTTGTAACGCTGGATGGTGCACCCTTTCCTCGCTTCCGCGAGCAACCACTCTAATCCGGTAGCAAAATCCTGCGTCTCATGGCGCTTCTCTCCGCGCTGGAAATATCCATCTGCCTCGATCAAGCCTTCGAGACGCTCACCCACCGCGCGCAAAGCTTGGTATTCAGCTGAGTCGAAGAACCCTCTGCCCAGAACGGTATCAGTTGCCACGCTGTGGGCTGTTCGGCGCACAACAGGATAGTAGAAGCCGCGTTCCGGGTCCTGCCGGACAAAAACCTCAAACAGCACTGACTTGTCTTGCGCGGTTAGTAAGCGCTCACTTAACTCGGTCGCAAAGGCCTGCACGCGATCCTCGTCTCCAAGGTCCGCCGCTGCCAATGAGGACACCGACGTAATGGGCCAAAGCACATCCTTGGGGTACACCCGCGCTAGTCGCTCGATATCGGCGGCGACCGCTTGGTAGGCCCCCACTAACTCCGCGAGGGCCTCGCCTGCCAACGGCGGCGCCTCTGAATTAGTGAAAATAGCTGCCTCCTCGAGCGCCGACTGCGTCAAGTAGTCTGCCAGCGCGGGCTCATCTTTGAGGTAACGGCTTTGCTTGCCACGGGCCAACTTGTAGAGCGGAGGCTGCGCAATGTAAACATGTCCGCGATCGATGAGCTCCCGCATCTCGCGGAAAAAGAAGGTCAGATAGAGTGTTCGGATATGCGATCCATCCACATCAGCGTCGGTCATGATAATGATTCGGTGATAACGCAGTTTTTCAGGATCAAACTCGTCCTTACCAATGCCACAACCCAGAGCCGTAACAAGATTACCGATCTCGGCGGAGCTCAGCATCTTGTCAAACCGAGCCTTCTCCACATTTAGAATCTTTCCCTTGAGAGGCAGGATGGCCTGGAACTTGCGGTCCCGTCCTTGCTTGGCTGATCCTCCCGCAGAGTCTCCCTCCACTAGGTACAGCTCGCTCAGTGCGGGATCGCGCTCCTGGCAGTCGGCCAATTTCCCGGGAAGACCCGCTATGTCCAGCGCGCCTTTTCGACGAGTCATTTCTCGCGCCTTGCGCGCCGCCTCTCGGGCGCGCGCTGCATCGATCATTTTACCGACGACCAGCTTGGCATCCGCTGGGTTTTCCATCAGGAAATCATTGAAGAATTGATTCATCGCCTGTTCGACCGCACTTTTCACCTCGCTAGACACCAATTTATCCTTAGTCTGAGAGGAAAATTTGGGATCCGGCACCTTCACCGACACGATAGCGGTCAAGCCCTCCCGGGCATCGTCGCCCGTTGTCGACACCTTCGCCTTCTTCGCAAGTCCTTCTTTTTCAATATAATTATTTAAGCAGCGGGTAAGGCCTGCACGAAAACCCGCCAAGTGCGTCCCGCCGTCTCGCTGCGGAATATTGTTGGTGTAACAGTAAAGCCCCTCCTGAAATCCGTCATTCCACTGCAAGGCCACTTCAACCTCAACGCCGTCTTCGGCTTCGGCCTGAAAATGACAGACTTTGGCGATCGGTGTCTTGCTTTGATTCAAAAACTCGACAAAGGCTCTCAAGCCCCCTTCGTAAGCAAAAAGCACCTCTTCGCCAGAGCGCTCGTCTTTGAGCAGAATCCGCACCCCGCTATTTAAAAACGCGAGTTCCCGAAGCCGTTTTCCCAGCACGTCGTAATGAAAAACGATGTTGCTAAAGGTCTCAGGCGACGGCGTGAACCTCACCGCTGTCCCCGTTTCACTCGTTTCACCCACAACAGTAAGCGGCGTCTCTGGGACGCCGTGTGCGTATATCTGCTCAAAAAGCTCACCTTTCCTGCGGATAGTAAGTTGTAAGGTGGAGGACAGCGCGTTCACCACGGAAACGCCGACACCATGCAGCCCACCAGACACCTTGTAGGTATTGTCGTCGAACTTACCGCCAGCGTGCAGAACGGTCATGATGACCTCTGCCGCCGAGACGCCTTCCTCGTGCTGCTCAGTCGGAATACCGCGACCATTATCCGACACCGTTACTGACTCGTCCGGGTGAATCACCACGTCAATCTGGCTACAGTGCCCGGCCAAAGCCTCGTCGATACTATTGTCGACCAGCTCAAACACCATATGGTGCAGGCCGGTACCGTCATCGGTATCACCAATGTACATACCCGGGCGCTTGCGCACCGCATCGAGACCTTTTAAGACCTTAATGCTGGATGAATCGTAATCCCCAGATTCCGGGTTATCTAGCTGTTCGTCTGACATGTAGCCCCGCTAACATTCATTAGTGTAATTGTAAGCCTCGCCAGGCCTGATGCCGCCTGGTCATGCAGGTAGCACCCGCCCTTGTTCCACGTGGAACAGATTTAAAACGCCTTCACCCCACGCAGTCTCGAGAGACCCTCGATCTACTGCCGTTAAAATCACCTGCCGTCCACGCCCCAGCTGCTCACACACGCTCGCGCAATGTGCTTGATCCAGCTCAGCGTGCAAATCATCCACTAAATAAAGGGGCGGCACCGTCGACGCTCCTTCTATTAAAAAACCCTGCACAAGCCTCAAGGCCACCAGAGCCAACTTTAGCTGCCCGCGTGAGAGCACCTCTGCCGCCAGCACGCCGTCCTGCATCAACCGCAAATCGGCTCGATGTGGGCCCACCTGAGTGAAGCCCTGTGCTGCGTCGCTGTCTGCATTGCGCTCTAGCGCTTCTAATAACGACTCTTTTCGGTCCCAGCCTGCACGAAAAACCACCTGTAAACCGGCCAGGTCGTCAGAGAGCGCCGGCGCCAGCGTCGTCAGCTCCTGAGCCAATTTTGTCGCGATTGTGGCGCGATGTTCCGTCAGCAGCGTGCCAGTGTCGGCGATCTTTTGTCGCCATGCCTTATCGGTCTCCAGTATACCACGCCGCAACCCACTATTACGCTGCCGAACAGCTAACGCATAGCGCTTCCAAAGGGGCAAGAACCCCTGTTCCACGTGGAACAGCGTGCCGTCCAGGAGCCGCCGCCTTCCCTCTGGCGGGCCAGTCACAATGCCCATGCTCTCGGTATCCAGCAGCACCAACGGGAGATGCAGCGCCAGCTCAGATAGCGAGGACACATTTTCGCCGGCGACCCTCGCCTTAACCCCACCATCGAGGTGCTTTTCCAACCCCATCACCACCGAGTGATCACCGCGCCGAGTTCGGCCCACAACACGACAATGCTGCATGTCGCGTTGAATCACGGGTTTTGATTGGTGTGTCCTGAAAGAACGCCCAACACCCAGCAAATGGACGGCCTCAAGAAAACTGGTTTTGCCGGAGCCGTTGGCACCGTATAGCGCGGTGGCGCCAGCGGGCAAGGGTATCTCGACGCGGGTCAGGTTCCTAACGCCCTCAATGGTAATGTGCTCCAGCACTAGAGCGGGTAGGGCCGGTCAAAGCCGCATAGGCATTACAACATAGAGCCTGTCAGGCTCCTGCTCAGAGCCCGTTTCAGCGTTCTCTAGCACCGCAGAGCTGGCCTCGTCAGACAGCGAAAGGCGCACCTGAGATTGTTCTAGCACAGACAAGACATCCAGCAGATAGCTCACATTGAAACCAATCTCAAGCTCCGCGCCGGCGTACTGAACCCCGACGACCTCTTCGGCCTGCTCCTGCTCAGGATTATTGGCTGTGATATCCAGGTTATTATCTGAAAGCTTCAACCGCACGCCGCGGTATTTTTCATTCGATAGGATGGCGGTTCGCGTGAATGCCTGCTTGAGCTCGGCGCGGTCGCCAATCACCGACTTGTCGGCATTTTTCGGGATTACGCGCTCATAATCGGGGAACTTGCCGTCAACTAGCTTCGAAGTGAAGGTAAACTGCTCATTAGCAGCTCGAATATGGTTTGTGCCAATCGCCAACTCAAGCGGCGCTTCGCCATCGAGTAAGCGCGACAACTCCAACACCCCTTTGCGTGGAATAATCACCCCTGTATCGGCCGCCTCTACGAGAGCCGGAGCGGTTGCCAACGCCAATCGATGCCCATCTGTGGCCACCACACGGAGCCGACCACCCAATATTTCGAGATACAGCCCGTTGAGGTAATACCGCACATCCTGTTGCGCCATCGCAAAAGCTGTGCCATCAATCAGCTGTTTAACAAGGGTTTGGTTCAGGGACAGCGCGACGGATCCCGCACCCGCCTCTACCGCTGGGAAGTCCGCCGCTGGCAAAGTGGACAGGGTAAATCGGCTCCTTCCCGCTTTAACAGTGGCTTTGCCCGCCTCTAGAGCAAATTCTATAGTGGAACCCTCGGGCAGCGACTTGCAGATGTCAACGAGCTTTCTGGCTGGCACTGTCACCTCGCCGTCGACGCCTGGTGCGTCGAGCTCTACCCTACCGACCAGTTCGACCTCAAGGTCGGTCCCCGTCAGTGAGAGTGTCTTGCCGTCAAGCACCAGTAACACATTGGACAAAATCGGTAGGGTTTGTCTCCGCTCGACAACCCCCGCCACCAAATTTAACGGCTTGATCAGGGCATCGCGGGCAATTGAGAATTTCATGTTTTGTGGCTCTTTCTGTCTTTGACGGTATTAAGGTGACAGCGTCACCCGGTCAACTGGCTTGTCAGGTCGTCAGCGCCCGCAGCAAGTTTTGATAATCCTCGCTGATGTCCGGGCTGACATCTCGCAACTCTTTAATTTTACGACACGCGTGCAACACTGTCGTGTGGTCTCTGCCGCCAAAAGCGTCTCCAATCTCCGGCAGGCTGTGATGCGTCAACTCCTTGGCCATTGCCATCGCCACCTGTCGCGGCCTCGCTACCGAGCGATTGCGGCGTTTTGACATCAAATCAGCCACCTTGATTTTATAGTACTCGGCGACTTTGCGTTTAATGTTATCCAGTGACACCTGCTTGTCCTGGAGCGCCAACAAGTCCTTGAGGCTGTCCTTGATCAAATCAATGTCAAAAGGCCGTCCAGTGAAATTTGCGCTGGCAATGACGCGCTTCAGCGCCCCCTCCAGTTCACGCACATTAGAGCGAATACGCTGCGCAATAAAAAATGCCGCGTCGGGCGCCAACGTAATCTGGCTCTGCTCAGCCTTTGTCATCAGTATCGCTACACGAGTCTCAAGGTCCGGGGGCTCGACCGCCACCGTGAGGCCCCAACCAAATCGGGACTTTAACCTCTCCTCAACACCATCGATCTCCTTGGGATAGCGATCACAAGTCAGAATCATCTGCTGACCACCCTCAAGCAAGGCATTGAACGTGTGGAAAAACTCTTCCTGGGAGCGGTCCTTATTGGCAAAGAACTGAATGTCATCAATGAGCAACGCATCAACGGAGCGGTAGAAACGCTTGAAGTCGTTGATGGCGTTGAGTTGAAGTGCTTTCACCATATCAGCGACAAAGCGCTCAGAGTGCAGGTATACGATTTTGGCGTCAGGGTCGCGGCGGCGCATCGCATTGCCTACCGCATGCATCAAGTGCGTTTTACCAAGCCCGACCCCACCATAAAGAAATAGCGGGTTATATGAGAGCCCGGGGTGCTCCGCCACCTGCTGGGCAGCAGCCAGCGCCAATTGGTTACTCTTGCCCTCTACAAACCGCTCGAAGGTGTAACCCTCGACCAAACTGGAGGGGGAAATGAGCGCCGCCGGGGCAGGGCGGGGGGCCGGCGCCACAACCGGTCGGGCGCCTGCCGTTATGGCGCTGCGATCCACAGGGCGGACCGCCGGGGGATGTGCCGGCTGCTGTGATGAGGCCACCGTGACCGACACTTGCGCCGACGCGGGCGGCACCACGTCCATTAAATAGGTGGTAATTAAAGGTAAGTACTTCTCTGCCACAAAATCGCGGATAAAGCGGTTTGGGGCCGCCAACAACAAGCCGGCCTCATGCCATTCGGCGACAAGCGGCCTAATCCAAGTGTTGAACTGCTGCGGCGGGATATCACCGCCCAATCTATTCAGGCAGTGCTGCCATGGGTCCGTGAGGGGCTGGGGGGCAACCAACGTACTTCTCCGATGCTGTTTTGTGATGCCTTGAGTAAGGCGAATTCTTGGGATGGCTGGCTCCTGCCGATTCCGAAACTGTCCTAGCTGTCTTCGGCCCGCCCTTCGCTAATGGCGCCTAGTTATCCACAAACCAACGGCGGCTTCAACAGGTTTTTTATCTAATATTTTCAATGGCTTGTAATTGTAATGGGCGGTTAAACGAACAACCACTAATTTGCAAGAAAAAACTTTTTGTGCTGTGGATAAAGTGTGTATATCTTTTGGTCAACCTGTGGCTTTTTGCTCTGCTCGCCGCCGGCAAAAATATAGCCATGGGGGTGTGTGGGTCAGGGCGGGCTCCCGTAACACCATGAAAAACATCTGCTTTAACTGTCGGTCCCACCTGGCCACCTATCGTTGAGCATCGAGCGACCACGGGTGGATGAAATTTTTTAGATGGCCGCGCAAGCAGGGAAACATTAGCAAACCCAAGCCTTGCATCAGCCTCAAGCGCTCCCTATAATCCGCGCCCCTGACCGTCTGCCATATAGCAACTGTAGCTTAGGCGGGCCAAGCGCGTCGCTCAAAAGGCGGGGCGAGCACACTTAGCGATTAAGGTAATTGCCATGAAGCGTACATTTCAGCCCAGCGTTCTAAAACGCAAGCGCAATCACGGGTTTCGAGCCCGCATGGCGACCAAGAACGGGCGCAAGGTTCTGGCGCGTCGCCGGGCTCGTGGGCGCCAGCGCTTGTCTGCTTAAGCCACTGTTCACGGCATTAGCAGTGGGCCATGCCCACCTTCCCTCATCTCTCCAGGCTGTCGCAGCCTGAGCACTACCAGCGGGTTTTTGACAGCCCGACCTATAAAATCAGTAGTAAGGCATTTTTGATGCTTGCCTCACCAAGCAAGGGAAGTCGTTCCCGGGTGGGCATTATTGTTGCCAAAAAAAACATCCGCCGCGCCGTTCGGCGCAACCGAATCAAGCGCCTCGTGAGAGAACAGTTCAGGCTCAACCGTTTTGATCACCCCTTGGACCTTGTTGTATTAGTGAGGTCAGCAGCAGATCAACTGGACAACCCGGGCGTTTGGCACGAACTCGACACACTATGGCTCGCACTCAAGGACAAGGCTGGCTCATCATGAGCTGGTTGCGCCGGCTAGACGGCTATATCGCTAGAGCGCTCTCGCTCTTGATCCGCGGCTATCAACTCACGCTGAGCCCGTGGCTGGGCCGAGCATGTCGGTTCACGCCAAGCTGCTCACAATATGGGATTGACGCCCTCACGACCCACGGTACTCTATCGGGCGTTTGGTTAACGGTCAGAAGACTGCTGCGCTGCCATCCGTGGTGCGCAGGCGGTCATGACCCCGTACCCGACGCCAAACATCCCGTTCATTCTCACTGAGACCACATCATGGATATCCCCCGTTACGCCCTAATCGCCGCCAGTGTTCTGCTGGGTTTGATGCTGTTGGGGGAGTGGACACGTTTCAGTGACGCGCAGCGGGAGGCGGCCTCGCCGTCAGTACCGATGGTGAGCGCAGACACAACACCAACGACAGACGCGGCCTCAAACACCAATCTCCTCGCTACTGGCGACATGGATCTCCCCACCGGTGACGACATCAATCTCGCGGGAGTAACAGACGTTGACATGCCCCAGCCCATCGCGGCCTCCACGACAGGGCGCATCATCACCGTTCACACCGATGTTTTGGAGGTCAAGATAGACCTTGTGGGCGGCGACGTTGTGGGTGCTGCACTCAAGAATTACCCCAAAACGCTCGATGACCCGTCTGATCCTTTTGTGTTGTTGGAGCGGAACGCAACGCGCACTTATGTGGCTCAATCAGGTCTGGTGGGCCCGGATGGCATTGATCAAAAAGAAAGAGCGGTTTATCGCGCAGAACAGACTAATTACGAATTATTGGAGAATGAGCCTCTCGAAGTCGTTATCGAACATATTGGTACCGATAGCGCCTTGCGAATCGCAAAAACTTTTCTTTTCGAGCCCAAAAGCCACACCGTCACCGTCAGCCAAATCATCACCAACCCCTCTGCAGCCATCGCACAAGTCACACCCTTTGTGCAGCTCAAACGAGACAGCTCCCCCGCTCCTGTAGCAAGTGAATCTGGGATGGGAATGCAACCTTTTTTGGGCTCGGCACTAACTCAGCCAGATCAGCGCTTCACCAAATTCGATTTTGACGACATGGCTGAAGATCCTTTCCGAGCAGATCTCCCGGGTGGCTGGGTTGCCATGCTGCAACATTATTTCGTCAGCGCCTGGGTGCCGGAACCCAACAGCACCTATCGCTTCAGGACCCGACAAACCCAGTCCGGTGACAACATCATCGGGTATACCGGCCCGGCCCTGGCAATTTCGCCGGGTGAAACTGCTGTCATCAGCAACCAGCTCTATGTCGGACCCAAAAACCAATCGGTCCTGGCGGGTCTCGCAACCCATTTGGATCTTGTTGTGGACTACGGGTGGCTGTGGTGGATTGCCCAGCCTCTGTTCTGGTTACTGACCTTTATCCAAGGCTTTGTCGTCAACTGGGGTGTCGCCATCATTTTCCTCACCCTGCTCGTCAAACTGGCTTTTTTCCAGCTATCAGCCGTCGGGTACAAGTCCATGGCGCGCATGCGCAAAGTGCAGCCACGCATCCTGGCTATTCGCGAGGAGTACGCGAATGACAAGGCGAAACAATCCCAGGCGATGATGGAGCTCTATAAAAAAGAGAAAATTAATCCTCTGGGTGGCTGCTTCCCCATCCTTGTTCAAATGCCCGTATTCATTGCTTTGTATTGGGTGCTGATGGAGTCGGTTGAACTCCGGCAGGCGCCGCTTGCGCTGTGGATCAACGACCTGTCGGTTATGGACCCTTACTTTGTTTTACCCATCCTGATGGGCGCCAGCATGTATTTCATGCAAAAGTTAAACCCGGCTCCACCCGACCCCATGCAAGCAAAAATCATGCAGTGGATGCCGATCGTCTTCACGTTCTTCTTTCTTTGGTTCCCGGCCGGACTGGTGCTTTATTGGTTATGCAATAACCTGCTATCGATGGGACAACAATATTTGATCAATCGCCGCATCGAGAGCGGCGCCCTCTAAACCCCTGAGGCAAAGCACCAACGTGTCTGCAACCAGCCGCGCACTTGATCAAGACACCATTGCCGCCATCGCTACCCCTTCAGGGCGCGGTGGCGTAAGTGTTATCCGCGTCTCAGGCCCTGAGGCCAAAGTGATTGCCGAGCGTCTGACACAAAAAACGTTACAAGTCAGGCACCCAGTTCTATGCAGGTTCATCGGAGATACTGGCCACGTCATTGATGAGGGCCTCACGCTGGTATTCGAAGGCCCCGCTTCATTTACGGGAGAAGACGTAGCAGAGTTTCACGGGCATGGTGGTGTGGTCGTCACTAACCTCTTGCTCGAAGCCTGTTTATCTCTTGGTGCAAGATTGGCCAGACCAGGAGAGTTCTCTGAGCGCGCATTCCTTAACAACAAACTCGACCTTGCCCAGGCCGAGGGCCTTGCAGATTTAATCGACGCACGGACTGTGGAGGCTGCTCGACAAGCCTCTGCCTCATTGCAGGGCGTCTTTTCAAACGCCGTTAATGACTTCAATCAGAAGGTCATTGAGCTGAGGGTGTATGTGGAGGCCTCAATGGACTTTCCAGAAGAGGAGATCGACTTTCTTAACGAAGGTGGGGTGTTTGATTCGTTATCCGACTTAAAAGATGAAATAGGGGAATTAATTAAAAAAGCACAGCGGGGCGCCCTCATGAGTAGAGGCGCTCAGATCGTGATGACGGGTGCGCCCAATGCGGGTAAAAGCAGCCTAATGAATCGGCTCGCTAATCAGGCAGTAGCCATCGTCACCGATATCCCGGGCACCACCAGAGATGTCATCCGTCAGTCCATTTCTATAGAGGGTGTGGCCATTCAGCTATCCGACACGGCGGGTATCCGATCCGCTAGCAACGAGATCGAGCGGGAAGGTATCCAGAGGGCTCAAGCAGAGCTGGAGCGCGCAGACATCATCATTGAGGTGATTGACGACACAGCATCCGAAAAGGTCGATCTCTCTCGTGAGAGTACCCCCCAGCCGTTAATCCGAGTGCACAACAAAATTGACCTCTCGCATCGCACGCCCGGATTATTCATCGCGCCAGGCTCCGCCGAGGGAGGCTCTGGCCCCGCAACAATCGCCGTATCCGCTGTCACTGGGGAAGGCATCGATGAGTTAGAAAGGTCCATTATCCAGCATCTAGGCTTCGGGGACGCCAGCGCCACCACCCCGTTTAGCGCCAGAGAAAGACATGTCACCTGCTTGAAACGCGCCGACGGCATGCTTCAAGACGCGCTCCTGCGCTTCAAGACAAGTAAGGCAGGAGAGCTGCTGGCCGAAGATTTGAGGGACATGCACACAGAGCTAGCCTCCATTACTGGCGCAATGAGCACCGATGATTTGCTAGGCGAGATTTTTTCTTCGTTCTGTATTGGCAAGTAATCATTTGGAAGTGGCGTTTTAGCAATCTACAGCAAGCGGTTGTCCGGCCCGCAGACAACACTTCAGCTACGAACCTTGCATCCCTCTTTTAATCCACAGCTTGTCCCCGCGGTTCCAAGCTCACTAAAGAAGCTCGATCGTGTTGTGAGTAAACCTGTTTGTAGGTCTGAGGGTAAGTGAGTAGGGGGCTTGTGCATCAATTATATTGGGCCTCCCGTGCGAATCTATCCCCACGGTACTACCACAAAAAACAGTGCTTTAAGCGAGCTTTTCCATACTGTTGTACGTCACGCAAGCCATTGAAATAAAGAAGGTAATGCGGCTTGTCCAGTAATGTTGCAGGGGCTAATAACAACAGTATTTAAATACTCTTCTTATAAATAATTTTATTTAATTACTGGGGGTTTTAAGCCGCAGTGATGTCGTTGCTGATAGCCAGTATCACCGAAAGCAACAGTTCATGCGTCGCTCCGTCCCGTTTATACTCTGGCCCCTTTTCCCTGTGATCTATGCAGCAATGATCAGGCACCCCGAGCGTTACGATGTCATAGTGGTTGGCGGCGGCCATGCCGGTACCGAGGCAACACTTGCAGCGGCACGCGCAGGTGCGCGCACGCTACTGATCACTCATGCCATCGATACCCTTGGCCAGATGTCCTGCAACCCCGCGATCGGTGGCATTGGCAAGAGCCATCTCGTCAGAGAAATTGATGCGTTGGGTGGTGCGATGGCTCACGCTACCGACCAGTCTGGGATTCAATTCAGGGTACTGAACGCACGGAAGGGCCCAGCCGTGAGAGCGACTCGGGTGCAGGCTGATCGCGTTTTGTACCGGCAGGCGATTCGGTCGTTGCTAGAGCAGACAGCTAATGTCGATATTTTTCAGGACGCGGTAGAGGACATCGAACTATCCGGAGCTGCTGTGTCCGCTGTTATCACCCGCACAGGTATCGCCTTTTACGCTAATGCAGTGGTGCTGACTGCAGGGACATTCCTGCACGGAAAAATGCATGTGGGCGAGGAAAATCGGTCAGGTGGACGCATGGGCGACCAAGCGGCCATCGGGCTGGCAGACCGTCTCAGGGAGCTGTGCCCAAGAGTCGGCAGGCTCAAAACAGGCACGCCTCCCAGATTGGATGCGCGCTCGATCGATTTTTCGGCGATGGCTGAGCAGTGGGGGGATGAGCCGAGACCTGTCATGTCGCTAATGGGCGATCGGGAGCAGCATCCGGAACAGCGCTGTTGCTGGATCACAGAAACCAACACTTACACCCACGACATCATCCGGCAGGGACTCGATCGTTCGCCCTTATTCAGCGGCACCATTGAGGGAGTGGGCCCTCGTTACTGCCCGAGCATCGAGGACAAAATCCATCGTTTTGCGGACAAAGATTCCCACCAGATCTTTATCGAGCCAGAGGGGCTGACATCGGTCGAGTTATACCCGAACGGTATTTCAACCTCTCTACCATTCGATGTGCAGTTGAATTTGGTTAGGTCTATTAGGGGGCTAGAGAACGCAGCGATTACCAGGCCCGGCTATGCCATCGAGTATGATTTTTTTGACCCACGCGACTTACGGCATAGCCTGGAGACCAAAGCGATTGGAGGCCTTTATTTCGCGGGTCAAATTAATGGCACTACAGGCTACGAGGAAGCAGCCGCTCAAGGCCTTCTAGCGGGGCTTAACGCGGCCCGAGCAGTTAAAGATTTAGCGCCTTGGGTGCCGGGTCGAGACGAAGCTTACATTGGCGTGCTTGTCGATGATTTGGTGACCTTGGGCACTTCGGAGCCTTATCGAATGTTCACTTCGCGGGCGGAGTACCGACTCCAACTTCGTGAGGATAATGCGGACCTGAGATTAACGGAGCATGGCCGAGCCTTGGCACTGGTCGGAGAAAAGCAATGGGCTCATTTCGTTGAGAAGCGTCATGCCATCGAGATGGAGCGAGACCGTCTTGAGCGAACCTACATTCAAGCCAATAGCGCCCAGGCAGCCGCCTTGGCACCGTCACTGGCTAAGCCCCTGTCCAGAGAGTATTCATTAGCGGAGCTGTTGAAGCGCCCCGAGCTCGAGTACACAGACTTACAGGGTATTGCGCCATCGGATAAACCGATAACTGAGGCGGTGGCAGGGCAGGTCACTATCCAGCTCAAATATTCTGGTTACATTGACCGGCAGCAGCAGGACATTGATCGCCTGCAGCGACACGAAGCCATGGCGATTCCAGACGATATTGACTTCGATCAGGTTGAGGGCCTGTCGAACGAGATTCGCCAGAAGCTGGGTGAGAGCCGACCTACAAATCTTGCTAGAGCTGGACGTATTCCCGGTGTGACGCCAGCGGCGTTATCCCTGCTCCTCGTTCACCTCAAAAAGCGAGAACTCGGCGACCGTGCGCGCGCTGCCGCGCATGGTTAATGCTGAGAGGCAATTGCTTCGAGCCGCCGCCAGCAACATAGGGATCAGCTTGGACGATACGCAAGTATCGCAGCTGGTGTCATATGTGGATCTGCTGGAAAAATGGAATCAGGCGTTTAATCTGACAGCGGTGCGGCAACGAGCGGAGCTTTACGAGCGGCATATTGTCGAGAGTCTCGCTATTGCACCCTTTCTTACAGGCAAGTTCCGCGCCGATATTGGCACAGGGGCGGGCTTGCCCGGTATACCGCTTGCTATTACCGAACCTGGCGTGGATTACGTGCTAGTGGACAGCAATGGTAAAAAAACACGCTTCCTGCTTGAGGTGAAAAGGGCGTTGGGTTTATCTAACATCGAAGTCGAGACAGCCAGAGTGGAAAATTGGCAGCCCGCACGACCCCTTGACGCGGCGATAACCCGGGCGTTTGCTGATCTGGCCACAACCATTGAAAGAATAGATCATGTGTTACATGACCACAGCGTGTTATTTGCCATGAAGACAGAAGGTGCCGTAGACGAACTCAAGGCGCTGCCAAGCGACATGGAAAAAATCAATCAACAGGAGGTTGTTGTGCCGGGGCGTGGTTGGTCTTTTCAGTTGTTGGCGATTCAGCGCGCGAAGAAGGTAGCGCCATGAAGGTCATCGCGGTTGCCAACCAAAAAGGCGGGGTGGGGAAAACCACGACCAGCGTTAACCTGTCTGCCGCGCTTGCTGCCATGGAAAAGCGGGTGCTACTTATTGACCTAGACCCGCAAGGAAACGCGACCGTCTCGGTGGGTTTGCAAAAAGGGGATTTGCAGGCGACAGCTTTCGAGCTTCTGGTGGAGCAAAAACCACTCGTTGAAGTTGCCACGCAGCTTGAGAGTCTGGCGATGGATTGCGTGCCAGCTGACGGTGATCTGACAGCTGCCGAAGTGGCGCTTTTGTCTGTAGAAGACCGCGAGCGACGCTTGAAGGAGGCACTTCAGGCCGGCAAGTTCATCTATGACTTTGTGATTATTGATTGCCCGCCTTCTCTCAATATGCTGACGCTCAATGCGCTTGTGGCGGCTGACTCTGTGCTGATTACCATGCAGTGCGAGTATTTTGCGCTCGAGGGACTCTCTGCTCTGATGGAGACGATTAACACCGTCTCCCAGACGGTCAATCCGTCGCTGAAGATAGAGGGCATTCTGCGCACCCTTTATGATCCTCGAAACGCGCTGACCAACGAAGTCTCTGAGCAGCTCCACCAACATTTTGAGGGGCTGGTTTATCGCACGGTGATTCCGAGAAACGTTCGCCTTGCAGAAGCGCCAAGCCACGGCGTGCCCGGTATTGTTTATGATCGCCTGTCGCGAGGCTCAACAGCGTATATGGCACTGGCGGGGGAGTTTATGCGCAGGCAGGAACAAAATAAGGAACATAGCTGATGGCGCAAAAGCGAAAGCTGAATAGGGGTCTTGAGGCGCTGCTTGGCACCGGGCTACTGGCAACAGGACAAAGCGAGACGCAGGGCACGCAAGAGTCGCAGGCAGGCGTTTTGTCGCCGCCAGCAGAACTGCCTATCGAGCGACTGCAACGGGGCGCATACC
>JACETJ010000109.1 GCA_013911345.1 Congregibacter sp. | reverse complement strand
GGATGATGCAGTGGGCCCCGCGGGCCCAACGACCGCGACCCGTATGGATAAGTTTACTGACTACATTCTTGAGCAAACCGGGCTGGCCGGCATGATCGGCAAAGCCGAGCGGGGGCCGGTGGCGGTGGAGGCGATCAAGAAGCACGGCGCGGTCTACCTGATGGCGGTAGGTGGCGCGGCCTATCTGGTGTCTCAGGCGGTCACCAAGGCCGAGGTGGTGGCTTTTGAAGACCTTGGCATGGAGGCGATCTACGCCTTCACCGTGAAGGACATGCCAGTGAGTGTTGCGGTCGACAGTGCAGGCGAGTCTGTGCACGTCACCGGACCACAGATCTGGAAAGCGCAGATCGAAGAGCAGGCGCTTGAGCTCATCTGAGTCGTTTTATTGGCATGACTACGAAACATCTGGTGCGGATGCGACCCAGGATAGACCCTGGCAGTTCGCCGGAGTGCGAACTAACGCGGCGTTGGAGATCATTGGTGAGCCGCTGACACTTTATGCACAGCCCACTCCGGATCGATTGCCTCATCCGGCAGCGGTGCGGGTCACCGGCATCACCCCGCAGCTTGCTGCGCAAGAAGGGCTACCCGAAACAGAGTTTATCGCTCGCATTCACACGGAGCTGTCTCAACCAAAGACTTGTGGCATCGGCTACAACTCGATCCGGTTTGATGACGAGATCACCCGCTTTGCCCTGTGGCGCAGTTTGCGGGACCCCTACGCGCGGGAGTGGCAGAACGGCAACAGCCGGTGGGATCTGTTGGATGTGGTGCGGGCTTATCGCGCGCTGCGCCCGCAGGGCATTGAGTGGCCCTTGCGCGACGACGGCTTTACCAGTTTTCGGCTTGAGGAGCTGACAGCGGCCAATGGCATCGAGCACGGTGCGGCTCATGATGCGATGGCTGATGTGATCGCCACGATAGAGATGGCCCGATTGTTAAAACGCTGCGATAACGAGCTCTTCAACGTGCTTTATGAGCAGCGATCCAAGCGGGTGGTCAGCGCATTGATCGATATACAGAACCTGACGCCTCTGGTGCATGTGTCAGGCATGTTTGGTGGTGAGCGACACAATCTGGCTTTGGTTGCGCCTGTGGCGTGGCACCCGCACAACAACAGCGAGGTGATCTGCGTGGACTTGGGCAGATCGCCTGATTTTCTTGAGCGTGACCCCGCTGAGATTCGTGAGCATCTCTTCACACCCCGAGACGCCTTACCCAAAGGGATCGAGCGACCTCCTCTCAAAACGATCCGTCTCAACCGCGCACCGGTGTTGTTGCCTGCTCAGTGGGTTGCAGGGCCAGTGGCAGAGGCGTTGGGGCTGGATGGTGATCTGCATCGGCGGCACCTCGCTGCCCTTCGGCAGGCCCGGTCAGCAGATGCTGAGGGTTTCGTGGCGCGGATCCAGAGTGTCTGGGCAGAGCAGTCGTTCCCGCCGCGTTCGGATCCTGACCTCATGCTGTACGACGGGTTTCTCGGTGACGGGGATCGCAAGCTCTGCGAGCAGGCGATAAACGATGAGCCCGCATCGCTCACCGGGCAGAGTTTTCCTTTCAGTGACCAGCGCCTTCCGGAGTTGCTGTTCCGTTACCGTGCACGGAACTTTCCCGAGACGCTCAGTGAGGCCGAGACGGCCCAATGGCGGGAACACTGTCAGCTGCAGCGGTCAGAGGGGTCGTTCACGTTGGCACAATTTGAGCAAGAGCTTGCTGAAGAGCGCGCGCGGCCAGAGGTGACTGAGCGCACGGTGAAAGCGCTTGACCAACTGGAAGCGTGGGTAAGATCCCTGTGTGTCGTCGGATGATCGGGGCTACAATAGCCGTCATTGAGAAAGCCTTGGCATCGACAATGGTCCTTCTCCATCAGGCCGCGTGCGGTTAGCGAGTCTACAGTGGAGATTGGCGGGGGTTGCGAAGCGGCGCCAGCCGATGGCATCAGTGAGCAGTGAAGCAGTGGAGTGCATATCGTGCAATTTGCCGGTAGCCACATACTGAGTATCAGTCAGTTCGGGCGAGCTGACGTCGAACAGCTGTTTACAGTGGCTGACGCTATGCGCCCCTATGCACATCGAGAGCGGATGACCAGAGTGCTCGATGGCGCCATCCTCGGGTCTATGTTTTTTGAGCCCTCCACTCGGACCCGAATCAGCTTTGGTAGCGCCTTCAATCTTTTGGGTGGCGAGGTTCGCGAAACGACCGGCTTTGAACACTCAGCGATTGCCAAGGGTGAATCACTCTACGATACCGCCCGGGTGCTGAGCGGTTACTCCGATATTATTGTTATGCGCCACCCTGAGGATGGCTCTGTTGCTGAGTTCGCCGCAGCGAGTCGAGTGCCTGTTATCAATGGCGGCGATGGTGCTAACGAGCATCCGAGTCAGGCATTGCTTGACCTATACACGATTCGATCAGAGCTTGCTGACAGGGACCGCGCGCTCGATGGTTTGCGGATTGCCATGGTGGGGGACCTTCGGTTTGGCCGTACCGTGCATTCTCTATCCAAGCTACTGTCGCTTTTCCGGGGGTTGAAGGTAAGCCTCGTATCGCCCGAGGCGCTCAGCATGCCTCCAGAGGTCGTGGCCACCCTGCGTGAAGCGGGTCATGAAGTGCTTGAGACCGACGCTCTGGAGACCGGGATCGC
The DNA here is from genome assembly GCA_013911345.1 of Congregibacter sp. Next base: position 2,847 of record JACETJ010000109.1, on the reverse strand, counting down.
CGACGTCGACATTGTTTACAGTACGCGCATTCAGGAAGAGCGTTTCGCGAGTCGCGAAGAGGCCGATCTATACCGTGGGCGCTTCCGCTTGAATCAAAGCGTTTATACCGCGAACTGTGAGCCCAATACGGTGATCATGCATCCATTACCCAGAGACTCTCGCGAAGGTGCCCGGGAGTTGGACACTGATCTAAACGACAACCCGAATCTGGCCATTTTTCGCCAGAGTGACAATGGTGTTTTGGTGCGTATGGCGCTCTTTGCACTGATTCTGGACGTCGCCGATCAGGTTGAGCAGCACTCCGCGCCGGTCAATTGGTATACGGAGCGGCGGTTTTGACCGCATTCCGCTCGCGCTACGGTGCGCAGGACGTGGAGATTACTCGTCGTGAACACAGTTTCCGCGGCTACTTTTCACTGGAGACGCTGACATTACGGCATCGGCTGTTTGAGGGTGGCTGGTCAGCGCCGATGCGCCGGGAGTTGTTTCAGCGGGGCGACGCTGTGGGTGTTTTGCCTTGGGATCCGGTCCGCGACGAGCTCGTTTTGGTTGAGCAATTTCGCGTTGGTGCCATCCGCGACGGCGACACCCCATGGATGCTGGAACTGATCGCGGGCATTGTCGAAGCGGGTGAATCTGATACTGCGGTCGTTCACCGCGAGGCAGAAGAAGAGGCGGGTTGTCAGTTGGGTCGACTCGAGCGGATCGCCACTTTTTACCCCAGCGCAGGAGCCTGTTCGGAGCAGATTCGCCTGTTCATTGGTGAGGTGAAGCAAGCTCAGCCTGGCACCATCCAAGGTCTTGATGCTGAGCATGAGGACATTCTGGTGCACCAGTTGCCTCGCACGCAGGTAATGGAGATGCTGGATCGCGACGGAATTAATAACGGCCACACGCTCATTGCGCTGCAGTGGCTTGCACGCCACGGGGACGACCTTCGGCAACAGTGGCGCCTTGATGAACACTGAAAGCCCCCTGTCTTGATCCGATGAGCACGCAAGAAACCGCTGACTCACCCAAACTCGTTCGCTCGAGTGCTGTGGTGGGGTCCGCCACCATGGTTTCCAGGGTGCTGGGCTTATTGCGCGATGTCGTGCTGGCCAACCTGATCGGTGCCAATGGCAATGCCGATGCGTTCTTTGTGGCATTCAAGATCCCCAACTTCTTAAGACGGCTCTTTGCCGAGGGAGCTTTCGCTCAGGCCTTTGTGCCGGTGCTTGCCGACACCCGTGAAAAGGGCGGTTTCGCGGCCGTACGGGAACTGGTGGACCGCGTGGCGGGAGTGCTCGGCGGTACATTGCTTTTGCTGACGGTGCTGACAATCATGGCGTCACCCGTGGTGGCGACGATTTTTGCGCCGGGCTTTTTGCGAGATCCGGCGAAACTGGCGCTCACCGGTGATTTGATCAAGCTGACGTTTCCCTATTTGCTCCTGATCTCACTGACGGGTTTCGCGGGCGCAATACTCAACAGCTACCAACGGTTTGCGATCCCCGCTTTGACGCCTGTGTTGCTGAATCTTTGTTTGATCGCATCAGCATTGTGGTTTGCGCCGCACTTTGAGGAGCCCGTCGTGGCGCTTGCTTTAGGGGTGCTGGTTGCGGGATTTGCGCAACTTTTATTTCAGGTGCCGGCGCTGGCCGGTATTGGGCTGGTGCCCCGGCCGCGATGGGCGCCCCGACACGAGGGCGTAAAGAGAGTCCTGTTGCTGATGGTTCCGGCCTTATTTGGCGTGTCGGTCAGTCAGATCAACCTGTTACTCGATACGGTACTGGCCTCGCTACTGCCAACAGGCAGCGTGTCGTGGCTGTATTATTCAGACCGACTGACAGAGTTACCTCTAGGGGTATTTGCGATCGCGATTGCGACGGTGATTTTGCCGACCCTGTCGGGTCAGCGTGCGCGAGCAGACGATCCCGCATTTGCCAATACATTGGCTTGGGCCATCCGCAGTGTTTTATTGATTGCCATCCCGGCGACCCTGGCGCTGGCCGTCCTTGCGGAACCGGTGCTGGCGACTCTGTTCCAGTACGGCGCGTTCAGCGAGGGCGACCGGATGATGGCGGCTGCCAGTCTGCGCGCTTACACCCTGGGCTTAGGTGCCTTTATGTTGATCAAGGTCCTCGCGCCGGGTTTCTACGCGCGTGAAGATATGCGGACACCGGTGCGCATTGGCATCATTGCGATGGGCGCCAACATGATCCTTAACGTGGCCTTTGTCCTCCCTTTGATGTGGTGGTTCAACCTTGGCCATGTGGGCCTCGCATTGGCAACCAGCGTCTCAGCATGGTTGAACGCCGTGTTGTTGTTCAGGGGTTTGGGGCGTGAGGCAGTGCTGCCAGGGAACCTACTGCTGGGTAAATGGATCATACAGATCGGGGTGGCCTCCGCGGCCATGATTGTTGTGCTGCTGTGGATGATGCCCGAGGATGCCCTATGGGCGAGCTGGTCGTGGTGGCAGAGGGCTATCCAACTGGGTGTGCTGTGTGCCAGTGGAATGGTTGTGTTTGCTGCGAGTCTATTCTTATCCGGGGTGCGGTCTGGCGATCTGAGACGCTGAGTTGCTGCTCGGATTTCCCGTCCTGTGTGGGTGCAGGCACTGGCTGATCTAGTCATGGCTGAGCGGTATACTGTTTCTTTGGTTTTGAATGGAAGACGAGCGGGGATGGAACTCATCCGCGGCCGGCACAACTTGCGCCCTCATCATCGCGGCTGCGCGGTCACGATTGGGGCCTTTGACGGTATCCATCTTGGGCATCAGTCAGTGTTGGCGCATCTCAGGCAGCAGGCCCGTGCGCGGGGTATGCCGACTACGGTGGTGACTTTCGAGCCCTTGCCACGGGAAT
>JACETJ010000108.1 GCA_013911345.1 Congregibacter sp. | reverse complement strand
GGTGGGCTGGGCACTCCCTCGGCCCAGTATCTGGCAGGCGCGGGTATAGGAACGATTCGACTCGTCGATGACGACCGCATTGAGCTTAGTAATCTGCCGCGTCAGATAGCCTTCACGGAGCAGGACGTGGGACAGTTCAAGGCGGATGTTCTCGCGCAACGACTGAGGGAGTCCAACCGGGAAATCTCTGTGGACGCCCGGGTGACTCGATTCGGCGAGGATTCGGCATCACAACTTCTGGAGGGGGTGGATCTTGTGCTCGATGCAACCGATTCGTTGCAGGCGCGGCTGGATATTGATCGGAGCTCTTTCCAACTGGGCCGGCCGTGGATTATGGGCGCCGCCCTTCGCACATCCGGGCAGTGGGCTTTATTTGAAGGTGGTCGCAAGTGGGGCTGTTACCACTGCTTGATGGATGACGAACCTCAGTCGGAGGGCGGGGGTTGTGCCGAGCTCGGTATCCTCGGGCCCGTGGTCGGGTTGGTGGCACTGCAACAAAGCCTGTTGGCGATCAAATACCTGCTGGGCTCGGAAATATCTTCTGGCCACCTCCATGTTATGGATGCTTGGACGGGGGAGCAGAGGCAAATTGCGCTCTCTGTCCGTCCCGATTGTGCTCTCTGTCAGGCGCGTCACTGACAAGACAGATCGTTCAGTCCAGCGTTTGCAGAATTCGTCTGACGCGCCAGGTAATCAATGCGGCTGCCACTGCAATGCCCAGTATCGTGGTGTACCAAAAGTCCACCGTGCCCTCTGGGGTGCTCTCGCCCCAATGGATAGCCAGCAGGTAGCCCAGCGGTAGCGCAAGGCCCCAGTAGGATAGGGTGACAACGACGAAGGGGAAGCGGGTTTCTTTGTAGGCGCGGAGTACGAAAGACCCTACGATTTGCACGACATCGATCATGATGAAAAGAGCCGCCAGTCGTAACAATCTGAGGGCCAAGTCCCGGATATCCTCAGATTGGGTATAGGCACCAATGATGGTGTCAGGGAAGAGCAGCAATACCGACATAGCCGTTAAGCCGATCAGGGTTGACAGTGCAGCGCCCACTCTCAACGCCATGCGAACGCCGTGCGCATTGCCCGCGCCTATCGCATGGCCCATACGGGTCGCCATGGCACTCCCGATGCTGATCATCGGTATGTAAAAAACATCCCACACGTTGATCGCGATTTGATGTGCGGCGACTGCTGCATCACCCAGCGTGGCAATCAGCAAGGTGATGGCCGAAAACACGCCAGTCTCTAGAAAAAATGTCAGCCCCACCGGGAAGCCGACTATCAGAATTTCGGAAATTCGACTCCAGTCTGGGCCCTCGAGCCAACGGTCGGGCAGATAGGGTCGCAGCGAGCGCGCGGTCACGACATACAAGAATATGATCAGGGTGCTGATCCACATCGATGCGGCGGTCGCGAGGCCACAACCTTCCGCTCCCAGCTCTGGTGCACCCCAGGCGCCAAAAATTAGCATGTAGTTCAGCGGCACATTGGCGACAAAGCCAACCACGCTTGCGAAAGCGAAAGGCGCTGTTATACCCAGCCCCTGGGTGTGGTAACGCAAGGCCATGAAGATGCCGAGTGCGGGGAAGCCTAGCCCGACGCGACTCACATAAGCACTGGCCTTAATCGCAGTCTCTGTGGGGAGGCCCAAAAGGCCGATGAAGGCCTCGCTGTTTAGGCACAGCGGCGTCATCACTGCGCTCAGTGCCACCGCCACCCATAAGCCCTGTGGCAGAAAACTCCTGACGCGCTCGATGCGCCCGGCGCCATAGTCCTGCGCTACGATCGCTGAGCAGGCGAACAGCGTGCCGAGAATGATGAGATACAGCGGAAGCCAGATGTTGAAGCCCACCGCGATGGCGGCAAGATCGATATCGCTATAGTTGCCGGCCATAAGCGTATCGACCACCCCTGTGCCAATCTGAGCTGTTTGAGCGATCAGCAGTGGCCAGGCTATGCGCCAGAGCGGGCCAAGCTCAGCGAGCATCTGTGACGTGAACCGTGGCGGAGCGTTGTTATTCATGACCAAGTATCAGGGGGTTGTCACAGCAGGACGGTGGCACATTCTAACGCGCTTCCGTGTGCTAGACTTCGCGCTCATTTTTCCCGGCTTATGATTGTTGTGCAAGAAAATGCCGTCCCGCAGAGCGACACAGTTGAATCCGTTCAATCCGCGCCACCCGAAAAGATTAAATTCGATACGCTGAATCTCGATAGCTCTGTTGAGCAAGGTATCGATGCGTTGGGATTTGAATTCTGCTCGCCGATACAGGGTCAGATTCTGCCGCATACGCTTGCGGGGAATGACGCCATCGGTAAGGCACAAACTGGCACCGGGAAAACCGCTGCGTTTCTCATCACCATTTTCAACGACTTACTCAGTCACCCGGAAGAGGGCGAGCGTTATTTGGGTGAACCGCGGGCCGTCATTATCGCTCCGACACGCGAACTGGTAATGCAGATCGCCGCAGATGCTGAAGAATTGGGCCGGTTTACCGGGCTTAAAACGGTGACTCTGATCGGTGGGGCCGATTACCAAAAGCAACTCAGCAAGGTAAATCGGGCCCCTGTGGACCTGGTTGTTGCAACCCCCGGGCGTTTGATTGATTTCATGGAGCGGCGGGATCTGGCGCTGGACCGGGTGGAAATTCTGGTGCTCGACGAGGCGGACAGAATGTTGGACATGGGTTTCATCCCTCAGGTGAAACGCATTGTCCGGGCGACCCCTCGCAAGGAGGATCGGCAGACTTTGTTGTTCTCGGCGACCTTTACGCAAGACATCATGAATCTGGCGAGGCAATGGACTTTCGAACCGATTACCGTCGAAATTGAGCCCGAGCGTGTGGCGACTGCCTCAGTGGACCAAAGGGTCTACCTCGTATCCAGTCGTGAGCGTTTCCCTGTTCTGATGGATTTGCTCAATGATCCCACCGTCGACAGCGTCATTATTTTTGCCAACCGACGAGATCAGGTGAGAAGGCTCTACGAAAAGCTGCGCAAGGAAGGCGTCCAATGCGGGATGCTCTCGGGAGAGATTACTCAAGCCAAGCGAACCAAGACGCTTGAGAACTTTAAATCGGGGCGTTCAAAGGTCATGGTCGCAACAGATGTGGCGGGACGCGGGATTCACGTAGAGGGCATCTCTCACGTGGTGAATTACAATCTGCCCGAAGACCCCGAGGACTACGTCCACCGTATAGGCCGCACGGGTCGGGCAGGTGCCACAGGCGTCTCAATCAGTTTCGCCAGCGAGGACGACGCGTTTCTGCTCCCTGACATTGAGGCACTGCTGGGTCACTCTCTGGCGTGCATGGCGCCACCAGCCCCTAACAAGAGCTAACGTAGGTCTCTTAACTCCTCGCACCACAGCAACGTGGCGCCAATCACCGCAGCGGGGATGACCACCAGATTCAACAGTGGAATACCCGTAAAAAACGCGACAGTGCCCCCAAAGCCAATCGTGGATATCCTGCGCGCGGCGCAGGCGTCACGGACCTCGCGAAAGGGTAATCGGTGATTGTCCATTGGGTAATCGACGAACTGCAGGCTCATCATCCAGGCACCCAGTAAAAACCAGGCAAGAGGTGCGAGCGCATTGAAAACAGGGATGATCGTCAGTATCAGCACTGCCAGTGCCACGGGCACGTAATACAGAAACTTACGAATTTCTCGAAATAAAGCGCGGGGCACCTCCAGTAACGCCGCAGCAATACCCTCCAAAGCGGGCACAGGCTCTCCGGTGATGGCCTCTTCCACTTTTTCCGCGAGCAATGCATGAAAGGGGGAGGTGAGCATCAGTACCAACAAGGTCGATACGTAGCCCGTCATTAATCCCCCGACCAGCCACAGGAGCGGAGTGATGATCCATGAAAGAAATTGGAGCCACTCGGGCACAGTGAGCATCGCTGCCTCGTAAAAGTCTGTGAGGACCTCGTACAAGAGCCAGCCCATAAGACTGAACAAGATGATATTGGCGATCAACGGCACGACCACGAAGCGGCGCAAACCCGGCTGAAAGGTCATCGCCAGACCGCGCAGAAAATAACCCGCCCCCGTCACGAAATTGCCGCTCATGGAGTCCCCCAGCAGCCGATGCGAGCACTATACTGTCCCAATCGCGGAGCAGAGTGCAAACACGGGTGAGTGACGAGGATCTCTTTGCCGAGGAAATGGCCGGGGTCAAGCCCCTAGGCCGAGAGGCGCGTGTACGCTTGGTCAAGGAGCGACTGTCCGAGGAGCAACAAAAAGGTCGGCAGCGTGCAGCAGTAGCGGAAGACGAACCGCTCAATCCCCTGGCCGACGACGGGGTCATGCCGCTGGATGCTTGGCACGTTCTAGAATTTAAAAGACCGGGCATCCAGCACGGTGTTTATCGGAAACTGCGCCTTGGTCAATATCAGGTCGACGCGCGACTTGACCTGCATCGCATGTTGGTGAAACAGGCGAGAGAAGAGGTTTTCTCTTTTATCCGCGAAGCGACAGAGCTGGGTTTACGCACATTGCTGATTGTTCACGGCAAGGGGCAGTCCAAAACTCATGGCGAAGGCTCTGCGATCCTCAAGGGCTATATCGACCACTGGTTACGTGAATTGGATGCCGTACAGGCTTTTCACTCGGCTCGACCTGCACATGGGGGCACCGGCGCAATTTATGTTTTGCTGCGTAAAAGTGCGGAGAAGAAGCGAGAAAATCGCCTGAAGTATTTAAAGGGCCGGGTTCAGGACTGATCGTTCAGTTTCTTGAGCAATAACTCGTTGACCATTTGGGGGTTAGCCTGCCCCCTTGATGCCTTCATAATCTGGCCCACAAAGAAGCCACTCAGTTTCTTCTTTTTGGTTTCATCGGCAGCGAGATACTGGGCCACTTGGTCTGGACTTTGGGCAATAACCTCGTCAACCATGGCCTCCAGAGCGCCTGAGTCACTTACTTGCTCGAGCCCGCGCTCAGCGATGATCTCGTCGGTGTCACCCTCGCCCGCCCAAAGCGCCTCAAACACCTGTTTTGCCAGCTTGCTCGACAACGTACCATCTTCAATGCGCACGATCAGCCCAGCGAGCTGCTCCGCCGAAATGGGGCAGGCCGTGATATCCACTTCGGCACGATTGAGTGCTCCTGACAGATCGCCAAGAATCCAATTCGCGGCAGGTTTCGCAGTCCCTCCGGCTTTGACGACGGACTCGAAATAATCCGCCACCGAATGGTTGGGAACGAGTAAGGTTGCGTCATAGTCGGTGAGTTCATATTGACTGATGAACCGCTCGCGCTTGGCCGCCGGTAATTCTGGCAGTGTGGCTCGGATGGCTTCTATATAGTCCGTGTCTATGACAATCGGTAGTAGGTCCGGCTCTGGAAAGTAGCGGTAATCATTAGCAACTTCTTTGGAGCGCATCGAGCGCGTGACGTTTTGTTCGGCATCGTAGAGGCGAGTCTCCTGAGTGATAGCGCCGCCACCCTCAAGAATATCGGCCTGTCGCGCATATTCGCTGTGTATGGCGCGCTCAACGAATCGGAACGAGTTGACGTTCTTGATCTCGGTTCGCGTGCCCAGCGCATC
>JACETJ010000107.1 GCA_013911345.1 Congregibacter sp. | reverse complement strand
GGATTTGGGGTGAATGTGGGTATGAACGCGCTGTCTGTCACCGATTTAGTCGAGTGGCCAGTCGTTGCTGATCCGATTCTGGTGGGCGTGGTGAGCAGCTATATAGCAGTGCGGGTCGCTTCTAAAAGAGGGGGGCATTCGATCGCCGCCTCGGCCTACCGCGATGCGTTGCATCTCATGCCGGCCCAAGAGCGTGATCCGCTGGCCATAAGGCAGACATTGGTTTGGCCAAAAGTCATGGTAGCGATGGGCCTGCTGATTGCCGTGGCAATGACGCTTTTTTATGCGTTGCCTTATGGCCAGGCCATTGCAGCGGCTGAGCAGATGGCTCTTGGGCCCACGCCATGACCGGTGAATTGATTTTGGCGATTGCCTACGGCTTGGTTTTGATGCTGTCCGGGGTGTGGATTGCACGCCGGGTGAGAAAAGATTATCGGGATCCAAGCGATAACGACGAGATCTAAGCCTCGAATTGCAGAATCCCTTGGGCTGCAAAGGCAAGCAACCCTAGCGCCTCATCCTGACCTACTTTCTCCGTCACGGAGATCTCCGTGGCAAGTCGCAATGCAGTTTCAGTGAAGGGAAGCCTGATATGCCGTGTCCTGTGCTTCTTCAGGCCGACAAGACCTTCTGCGAGTCCTTGCTTGGCGGTGTGCAAGTGCTTCAGATATCGATAAAGTGGGATTCGTCAGACTGATCAGGAAAGCGCCATGAATGAGATTTTATCTTTCGAAGATGAGGCACAGGCTTATGCAGAAATCGAAGCTATGGGTTATCACGCCATGGCCTTTGATTTTCCGGCTGAGGAAAACGACCTGCACTGGCATGACTTTGATTCGGTGTTGTACGTGACGGGCGGAGAGCTCACTGTATCGGTAGAAGGAGAGGGTGAGTCGGTGACCTGCCAAAGGGGCGCAAAAATTGTCGCCACAGCGGGAGTGGTGCACCGTGAGCAGACCCCAGGGTACAGCGCGATCATTGGTTTTTCTGTGCCGCTCGAATCACTGACGCAGCCCGTCAACAAGCCGCTGCCAGTGGTGCAATGAGACGATGTTTGTGCGCCGAACGTTGAGGTGGGGTATTGCCAATTGTGGAAGGGAAGCCCTGTCTCTTTTGCGCAGGGCAGTAACCTTGATGAGCATGTTGCTCATCACAGCGTGCGGTACGTTTGAGCCTGAGACCATAGAGGGTGCACAGTGTAAGCAGGAGTGCAGCATGAATATGCAAAACTGCACGGCCAGCGAAGAGACCTGTGAGACCGCCTTCGGGCATTGCATCGACAGCTGTGAAGATATTGACCGGCTTAGTCGGTGAGGGGTTATTCAGGATCGCAGCCCGCGGCCCAGCGGATCGCGTTTTCCAGTAGCTGGCGGTACTGCTCGGATGCATAGGTTTCCGGGCCATCACCCGGTTGCAAATAGGCGATACGGCTGTTGCCCCGATTTTTAGTCCAGCCGATCAAGGCACTGCCATCCGGGTGGGGCCAGTCGTCATTGCAAAACATTTTGCCCGTTACTGCATGATGAGCTGAGAAAAAGTGTTCTCTGTCGAACGTGTGGCCGCTGGTGAGCAACGGTTCGACGTCATCCTCAAACACCTCGTAGAGATAGAGCTCATCGGTGAGTGAAAAAGTCTGATCGACGCCAGCGGCGATGGGGTGTGTCGTATCCACGATGCTAACTTCGTGGCTCACATCATGCCGGTATCCCGAATCGAGGACTGCATCGCCGTGGCAGTGCGAGGGGAGGTAAAAAAATCGTCCACCAATCACTTCTCCGTATTCCGGCCAAAGCGGCCAGCCCGCGATGGCGTGATGTAAGAACACCATGCCCTTGCCCGATGCGAGCAAGTCCATGAATCCTTTCTTGAGCTCATCCGAGGGCGGTACTAGCTCCGGAGGCTGGGTGCTGAAGTCGATGCCGGGCATGTCGTAAAAAACCAGTGCGTCCCAGGGTTCGGCAGCTTTAGGGTTCATGAAGTGCTGGCTGGCCGGCTGTTCGACAATGGTGTGCCGAATGCCCTCGAAGGATTCAAACACCGCAGCGAATGCGTCCCGCTCAAAAGGATGGCCCTTTACCGAGACCAGAACATTAAGCGGACTGTGATAATCGATGATGCCCATGGTATTGCTGCGCCAGGCTTGCTGTTGTTATTGCTTATTCTTCCGGAGCGATTTCTAGCGGCATGCCATCCAGATCTGCATCAAGTTGTATCTGGCAGCTCAACCGAGAACGCTCGGGGTCGTAATGCTCAGCGTATTGGATCAGCATGAGCTCCGCTTGGTCTCTCTCTGGTAGCTTGCTCATCCAGGATGGGTCGATATACACGTGGCAGGTCGCGCACGATGTGCAGCCCCCACATATCGCCTCCACGCCAATATCTTCCTCGTAAAGCACCTGCATCAATGTTTGGTGCCCGGCACCTTGGGTGACGGTCTTTTGCTGTCCTTCACGGGTTGTGACAGCAAAACTGATCGCGTCGGTCATTTTGGCAAGCTCCTCTTTGCGGTTGATCTGGATGTTACAGGTTCAAGTTTCGGTTCGGTGGTTAGTTAGCGAGGCACAGGTGAGCCACGCCGGACAAGTCTAGGTGTATCTTGCTCCGCTGGAGTCCGCATCTTACCGGAGCTGTGGGACGAGCGGAAAAGGCGGGGCGGGCTCAACTAGCTAGACAATGGCATCACTGTCTGGCGAGTGAAGTAAAAGCGGTTTAAGGTGTCGTCTGGTAGCAGCCGAGACCAATTCGAGGAATGTATGGCGCTGGAACACATGGTCTGGTTGACCCCCAAAGCGGGCGTCTCACTTGAGCAAATTGACACGATTCTCTCGTCGGTTAGAGCGCTGGATCACATACCCGGCGTACGGGCGATATCAGCGGGTCGTAACGTAACGGATCGCGCCAACGGCGCTACCCACGCCTTGTTGGTCACGCTTGATTCGGCGGATGACTTGCCCGGCTACTTGTCACACCCCGACCATCAGGTGGTCGGGGCGGTATTGCGCGAGCACTGCGGGGTGCTTGCGCTCGATTACGAACATTAGTACGAGCTCCCTTTCTATTTGCCGAAAATAAGAAGGGGCTGGGACGATGTTTGGCCTGGACACCTCAGGCGAGCTGCTATGGGGCCTAGGCCTCTGGCCCGTGGCCGAAAAGCTGGTTATGGTGCGGGTGTGGGCGCTCTAAGAGCGCTCAAGCACATTCAAGCGAGATAGGAGAGTGACATGGCCCGGGAGAATCTTTGGCTGGTCAAATGCACTGACCGTGATGGCGATGACGTGGATGGTCTGCGGGAGGAGCACATGGCAGGGCATTTAGCGCACATCGAGGCGATCGTGGACCACATTGCCATGGCGGGGCCGCTAAAAGACCCGGCTGGAGAAAAAATCGTTGGCAGCATGCTGGCGTACCGCACCGGCGACCTCGAGCAAGCGAAGGCTTGGCTAGATGGCGACCCTTACTCGCGCTGTGGGATATGGGGAACGGTTGAGTGGTCCCGGCTGGTTCTGGCTGCCGGCACGCTGGCCGGTGGTGTGACCTGGTAGAAATCTCAACGCGACGCTTTAGAAGCGTCGGCGCCCCAGCCACCCTATCCCCAGCGCGCAGAGTGCGAGTAGCAAGCCGTGGGGAAGGGCCGGGACCGGGAGCGCCAGTTCAGACAGTGCGCGGGTGAAGCCTACCCACGCTTGGTCGGTTGCGCTGACTGCTGAGCTGGCACTGCGCTGGTTGTTCGATGCTTGCGCCGACACAGTCACAACATTGTTGTGCAGCCGGGGTCGCACATTGGGATAGACCGCCTTTGCAAAGGTGCATTGCGCTGATGCACTCGCGGCGATGGTTAGGGGTGTCGAGCAGTAGCCGGTGCCGTTAAGGTCGCCAAATACCGAATCAGTGAGCGCCAAGACGTCGACACTGAAGCTATTGTTATTCTCGATATCGATGATGAAGGTGACCAAGGCGCCTGGATCGGCGAGTTTTGGCGAGGCCGTCTTGGATACCGCGATGTCTAGTGGCACGCCAGTGAATATCACGGCGGCTTCGTCAAACCCGAGCACAGACTCGCCGGTGTCTTTCCCTTCACCGTAAGCAGTGATTGTGTCTCGCTCGATACTGCCCGTCGGTCCAGAAATTGTCTCAGTAAACGTGCACTGATAGACCGAGCCTGCCGCGATCTCCAGCGGGGATGCTGAGCTGACGGTGCCGCAGGTGCCCTTGCCGCTGAGGTTGCCGTGCACATCGTCAATCAATTCCTCAATCAACACAGCTTCATTAGCAGAGGCATTGATGAGTTCCACTGTGAAGGCGACGTTGCCCCCGGTGGTGGGTACGCGGTCAGGGCGTGCAATTTTGGTCACTTCGATCACAGGCTCGGGCGTGATGCCTGAGTTACTGGGAATAAAGATCACTTCTGCTGTGGCAATCACCGAGACCGCAGCGCCATCGTCAGCGGTGCCCGAGGCCGTGACGGTATCGGGATAGTAGGTGACTTCTGTCGGCTCAGCCTCGTTATTCTCGGGGACGGTCCCGGTGAACGTGCACTCGATCGCGGAGCCGTCTGCCGGCAGGGTGAGGGACAGGGGGTTGGTTACCGGTGTGTCGCCGCAGTCCAGGCCGAGCCCGGTGAGGTCGCCGTGGTAGTTGTCGATCAGTGAATTGATGGTGATGGTTTTCGCGGGAGAGTGATTCTCAATGATGAGCTCGTAGACGACATCGGTTCTCGCCTGAATGACGGCGGGTCTTGGAAGTTTAGCCATGCTGAGCACGACCGGCGTGTCGCGGAACGAGACGACGGCGGTACTGGTGTCTGTGACTTGCGTGCCGTCTTCCACGTCTTCTGCGGTGGCCGTGACCGTGTTGCTGGCGGTGCCCGGGTAACGGCCAGAAACCTCAAGGGTGTATTCACAACTGTAAGACAGGCCTTGGGCGATGAATTGGGGAAGGGAGCAGCTGCCTACTTCGTTAAGCGAACCGTCTCCAGCTGTTTGACTGTCGTGGAGTGCCGTCAGGTCGAGATCAGTTTCGCCGTCGTTCCAGACTTCGACCTGGTAAAGCACCGGACCACCCGGTTCATTGAGAGAGTGGGGGGATGCGGTCTTAATGACCCTGATATCTGGCTGGGGTGGCTCGGTCTCAGCGATGAACAGCACCTGTGCATTGTCTGAATCTGAGGCGGACTTGCCCAGATCGTCCTCGACCGTTGCGGTTACCGTATTCTCATGAACGTCACCGACTTCGCCGATGAGCATTTTCTGGAACTCGCAGCGGTAGCGGGCGCCAGCGGCCAGCCTCGCGCCAGTCGCACAGTTGCCTTGCCCGGCGATGTTGCCGAATTGATCGTCGACTAGCGAGGTGATCTCAAGCTCGTCGTCACGATCCGATTCGTTAAAGACCTCGACCTCGAAGGTGACTTCGCCAGATGTGCCCCTTAGAAAGCGTGGTGTCGCGGTTTTGAAGACCTCGATCTCGGCCGGCGGCTCGACAATGATGGTATCGATGTCATAGCTCTCTACCTCGCGGCACGCTGAACTCTGTCGGGGGAAGTAGCTGGCCTCGTCTGC
>JACETJ010000106.1 GCA_013911345.1 Congregibacter sp. | reverse complement strand
CACATAGATCAACCATCGTGGATCGTCATGCAGGTTGTAGACCAGATTTGGCGTGAAAATGAAGGGAAGAAAATACAATGACACCAATAGATACGCGCGTAGACTCACCGGCGTGCCGTGTATCTTGATGCCATGGAGGCTCTCTATGCTCTCCTGAATGTCCTGTATGACACGCATCATTTTCAGGCTGGCATTGCTTGAAATCGCCTCGTTCCGAGGCGTACTCACGGCGTAAATCTGCCTAATGATGTCGCGCACCTCATCCATGCCGTGGTGCTCCGGGTCCTTGAGGCTATCAGTAAATTTTTCCGACAGTGACCGCATCAGCCCGTTGATCTGATGCTTTTCGTCAATGGGCATCTTGACGTTGTTTTCGAGGCCAAAATAAAACGCGCTGATCGCAGCCTTCAGCGCACTCAAGACCCTGATCGCCAACTGGCGGCGACGAAAAGCCTCTCGAATGGTGAAAACGAGGGGGAAAAGGACCGCGATACTCAGGAAAATCCAGTCGACGTTATAGGCGTAGTCCAGCCGCAAGCACACGTATACGGACACGATACACAGCGTGACGATGATAAAAGTGCGGTGATTAACAATCTCGAGATATTTCCGCATCCGATCACCTTGCGCAGACTGAGCCGCCATCTTATGCCCGCTCAAGGGGCGAGGCAATGCGCGCTGCGGCTATTGGATTTGGCTTCTTTGCGCGAGCTGTTGCACTGGCATGTGTGCTCTGAGAGCATCGGTGGTCGTAAGGGGGGACAGCTGTGCGCAATGGAGTCACCATGAGTCTAACTAGACCAGCATGGCACCTGGGTGTAGCGGCGCTATGGGTCTCGTTGGTGCAGTCGCCCGCGGCAGCCACCCAAGTGGACGCCACCCCACATGACCCACTTTTCTCCAGTCACGAACCGCTCTCGATTACTTTAAAGGGCCCGTTCAAGGACATCGACAAGCGCCGTGATAAAGAGGCCGAGTACGCCCCCGGGTCATTAAGCTATGACGGACCGGATGGCACTGTGAGCATAGAGACCGCCTATCGTCCTCGCGGTAATTTCCGGCTCGACAAACAAACCTGCAGTCGTGCCCAGCTTTGGCTGGACCTAAAAAAGAAGCAGACATCGGGCACCGAGTTTGCCAACCAGCATAAATTGAAACTGGTCGTGCAATGCCGTGACAGCAACCGCTATACAGGATACTTGCGCAAAGAATACCTCGCGTACCGCATGCTGAATATGTTGACTGACCTCAGCTACCGGGTCCGCTGGGTCAACGTGACCTACCAAGACCTGAACGGCAAGACGCTCTGGGAAAAACCGGCATTTTTTATCGAGCACAAAAAGCGTCTCGCAGATCGCCAAAACCTGCTGACAGTCGACGACAGCCGTATCAGTCAAGACCGGCTTGATTCCGAGCAAGCTACCATGGCTGCCATGTTCAGCTACTTTGTTGGTAATGCTGATTTTTCTCTGATTGGGAGCCGCGAGGGGTCCTGTTGCCACAATGCCAAACTCTTTCAGGAAAATGACGACGCGACTTATCTGCCCGTGGTGTATGACTTTGACTCCTCCGGCTTTGTCAGCGCGCCTTACGCCTCTCCGCCCGCCAAACTTAAACTGCGCTCGGTCCGTGAGCGCCTTTATCGCGGCTACTGTGTTGAGGAGGATGTGTTCGAGTCGGTGTTGAGCAGCTTCCATGATCAGCGCGAGGCCTTGCTTGCCATAGCGAATGAGCCTGAGACGTTGGGCAAGCGCACTGCAAAGCGCGCGGTTTCATACCTCGAAGATTTTTATGAGGTCATCGACGATCCCATGAAATTAAAACGCAAAATCGTGGAGGCATGTCGGTGACCGCAATCGCCGCGCCAAAATCGATTACCGCGGTAGTCGCTCACAGCCTGATGCTGGCAACCCTGTGGGTCTGCTCGGGATTCAGTCCCGCGCAGGCGATAGAAGATGACTGGCAGGGCGTCAGCCGCATCGTGGCCATCGGCGATATCCATGGCGATTATCAAAACTACATCACCGTGTTGAAGGAAGCAGGGGTTGTGAACAAACGGGGCAAATGGGCCGCGGGCACAACCCATGTTGTCCAGGTGGGGGATATACCGGATCGAGGCCCCGATACCCTCAAGATTATCGAGCACCTGCAAAAGCTCGAAAAACAGGCAACGAAAGCAGGCGGATATCTTCATCTACTGATTGGCAACCACGAATACATGAATGTCTCGGGTGATCTCCGGTACGTACACCCGGGCGAATACGAGGCATTCGAGACCCGACAGTCCAAAAAAATACGCGATAACTATTACGCCTATGTGGTGAAAACATTGGAGTCACAGCGTGACAAAAAGGCCGCCAACGACACCGCGCCCACTCCACTCCCGGTTGTCGACAAGGCATTCAAATCCGACTGGTATGCGACACATCCATTGGGTTTTGTTGAGCATCGGCTGGCGTGGCAACCCGGCGGAGAGATGGCCAACTGGGTCAGCCAGCACAACACTGTCATCCGGATCAATGATGTGCTCTTTCTGCACGGGGGCCTGAGTGCTGACCTGTTACCACTGTCTATGACCGACATTAACGAACAGATCCGTGCGGAGCTGCGCGGCGAGCCAGTGGACGGCGAACCTCTGGGCACCGCAAGTCATAGCCCGTTGTGGTATCGCGGACTGGCGCGCAACAGCGAACCGGTTGAGCGGCCTGTGCTGGATGCCGTGCTAGAACATTTTGGCGCGAAGATGGTTGTGTTGGGGCACACCCCCGATCTCAATGTGATCACGCCGCGCTTTGATGGCGAGGTCGTCATTATCGATACCGGCATCTCGGCCTACTACGGGGGACATCGGGCCAGCCTGCTCATTGAGAATGGCTCCGCCAGCGCAATCCACGGAACCCACACGCAGAAGCTGCCGAAATCGTCTCAAGAAATGCTTATCTATTTTGAGTCGCTCGCTGAGCAATTTCCGGAAAATCCGCGCGTGCGGGCACATATTGAGACACTCGGGAAACCGACTATTCAGTCAGACACGGACGATTTGACGACCAACGAACGCACGGAGCGCGCAGCAACGGCAGGGAATTGACGTGCTGATCCGCTCGGCACGCCGGGAGCTCGCCCATGAGTAAAGTACGTCACGTGTTGTCTGAATTGGTGCGCAGGCAGGTTTTGCGAACGCTGGGTGCCTATATCGTCATCATCTGGGGCCTTGCTCAGGGCCTCGCGGGGTTGTCTCCCTCGTTTGGTATTCCAGACTGGGTCACTCGACTTTTCATCTACACGGCTATCGGCGCGACACCTCTGGTCGCATGGCTCGCATGGCGATACCAGTTCACGATGCAGGGGGTTGTGCGCGACCCAGAGGATGAAGAAGAGGCGCTTGATGGCACGGGCCTGCTCAATCGCGCTCGCTCAAGACACGACTCACTAGGCGTCAGCGCGATCATTGTTTCGTGGCAAAGCGAGGGTGAGGAGTTACAAATGGTGGAATCCACCGAGCCGATTGTGATTGGTCGCGATTCCGGCTGCGATGTGGTGATCATGAACCCTCACGTGAGCCGCAGTCATGCCGTGGTTTGGGCCCATAATAGCGCTTGGTACATCACCGATCTCCAAAGCGCCAATGGCACTTGGCTGGATGGCGTGCGCATAGAGGAGCGAGGACTCAGAGACCGGGACACTTTGTCGCTCGATCGAGACGGACCCCAGCTGAAAATTAGCGTCCAGGACACCGATATGACGGTCGTATCAGGTACCGAGCTGTAGACACGCACCGTCGATAAGCTCCCTGCCAGCTATCGCAGTCATACTGCTCTCTCACTAATCTCAAGCACTCTAGTTCACTCCGTAGCCCTCTGACAGCCGGCAGCTTGACCTGTTTTTGTCCAGCTTTGCCCCGGACAAGGAAGATCCACTCGGGGCGTGGCGGCGTTATGTAAGTCGAAGGATCACAATTCATTGCAAGGATGCAACTATGACTACCACCGGATTTTTCCGTTCTTTCTTTTTTGCTTTTTCTTTGACCGCGCTTGTTGCCTGCGACAGCAGCGACAACGGTAGCGCCGCCACTCCTGAAACACCCTCGGCCGGATCGCCCGGCGACACGCCGGGCACAATCGTTGAGATCGCGCAGGAAAACGGCAACTTTGAGACACTGGTGACAGCGCTCGAAGCTGCTGGACTCGACAGCACACTTGCTGACGAGAACGGCGAATTCACCGTCTTTGCGCCCACCGACGACGCCTTCGCCGCACTGCCAGAAGGCACTCTGGATGCGCTTCTAGCTGATACCGATTTGCTGACCGACATATTGCTGTATCACGTCATCAGTGACAGCGTGGTGGGCTCTGAGACCGCTTTGTCGCTCGCGGGAAGCACGCAGCTGATGGCCAATGAGTCGAAGCTGGCGATCACGGTGCGCGGTGATTCACTGTATCTAAACGAATCAATGGTCATCGATACCGACATCGAAGCCTCGAATGGCGTGATCCACGTCATTGATGCTGTACTGACGCCGATTAACGTGGGCGAGCCCGAGGGCAGCATCGTCGATATCGCACTCGCAAGCCCGGATCTCACCACATTGGTGGCGGCGCTTCAGGCGGCTGATTTGGTCGGCACGCTCGCCGACGAGACGGCGACTTTCACCGTGTTTGCACCCACCGACGATGCTTTTGCAGTACTGGGAGAAGATGCTATTAACGCCCTGCTGGCGGATCCCACGGCGCTGTCTGATGTGCTGCTCTATCACGTTATTGCCGGTGCCGCGGCAGACTCTATCGACGCAACTGCCCTGTATGGTGAGTTCGTCACAATGGCCAATGAGGCCGGAGTGGCTATCGATATTCGCGACGGAGAGCTGTTCGTGAATGACTCACAAGTCATCATTCGTGACATCCCAGCAACCAACGGCATTATTCATGTGATCGACGCGGTACTGCTGCCCGCATCTGAGGAAGAAGCTGCACCAACGGGCAGCATTGTCGATATTGCGCTGGCAGATCCGCAGTTCAGCACGCTGGTAACGGCACTCGAAGCGGCAGGCCTGGTGAACACACTGGCCGACGAGACAGCGGTCTTCACCGTGTTCGCACCCACTGACAACGCCTTCGCTGCACTCGGGGAAGAGACCATCAACAGTCTGCTGGCCGACATCCCAGCCCTTACCGATATCTTGACTTACCACGTGATCGGCGATCAGGCCGTGGATGCGACAACCGCCACGAGCCTCAATGGCTCAGACGTGGAGATGTTGAGCGGCGGTACCGTCTCGATATCTGTTCAGGGCGACACGCTCTATATCAATGACAGCGCAGTGATTGCCGCGGACGTGATCGCGACCAACGGCATCATTCATGTTATTGATGCGGTACTGGTTCCAGCCGAGTCTTAATCAGTAAAGAATGGAGCATCCCGAACCGGGATGCTCCACTTCCTCAGGCGTTCTTCAGCGACGCCAGCAAGCCCTCAATCTTGATACTCAAAAAGCGAGCGTGAGCGAGCGTGAACGTATCAGCGTCATTACGCTCATCTTGCATATC
Organism: Congregibacter sp.; assembly: GCA_013911345.1. The sequence continues at coordinate 51 of JACETJ010000106.1, read as the reverse complement.
CCTGACTTTTTCCAGTTCATAAAGCGCGATCGCCTGTGCAGAGGTATCAAA
>JACETJ010000105.1 GCA_013911345.1 Congregibacter sp. | reverse complement strand
GGTGGTATTTACCTCGGCAACTTCCTGGCAAGACGGCTCGGCGTCAGCCCACATCAGCTAGCGGTTGCTCGGGTTTGGCTTTTGTTCGTCTTTTTTTCGATAGTCATGTTCGTTGGGCCTTACACCTTGGGATGGCACACCCACGCGGCAATGGCCGCAGTATTCAGCTCGATTCTGACTGCCATGCTGTATTCGGCCAAACGGGCCTACGCGAGTCTGGCATGGTTCGGGATGCTGGCAGCGACTGGCTTCTTGATGAACCCAACTCGAGAGCCGATCATGGAGTTAATAGCCTCTCCAATATCGGCCACATGGGGCATTGCCGCTGCTCTGATCATACCGTTCTCCATTGCCGCAACAATGGCACATGTCATATCCCGGATCCTGACGGCGTATGACGCGTATCACTTGAAGCTTTTAGACGACGCAGAAAAATTGCAAGAAATGGCCAAGACCGACCCGCTCACCGGCTTTTATTCTCGAGCAGCACTGCAACAAGAGTTTTACATTCAGCTGAAAGTGGCTGCAGCTCATCAGAAAAGAGTCCTTGTGGCGCTGGTCGATCTGGACAACTTCAAGAGCATCAATACTTTTTTCGGTCATGCAGTTGGAGATGAAGCACTCAAGTTTATTGCCCACCACATACAAACAATTGTGCCCGACGCATCCCACGTGCGCCTTGGCGGGGACGAATTTCTAATGATTATGGCCAGCGACGACAAAGACACCGCCGCCGCTTCGCTATTGGAGTGCATAACTGACGAGGTGGAATTCACATTCGGAGAGCAATCCATACCGATGTCGATGAGTCTCGGATATTCCACCTCCAAGACTCCTGACATCACGCTGAGTCAGCTGATAGCAGAAGCAGATCTGGCAATGAGAAAAGCGAAACGTCGGGGCAAGAGCCTCGCGCTGGGATATACAGAAGGAGAGTCTTTCCCTCAGGCTTTTGTTGGACCGCTACCCGGAGGGATAAATCTCGCTCTAGTTGATACGAAATCAAAATCGGAAATTCCGGCTGCTACCGTTGGCGAGGCAATTCTGGACCGGCAGATCGACTTTGCATTACAGCCAATTATGGATGCAAGAACCGGAGAGGTTATTGCTGCAGAAGCCTTGTTAAGGTGGCACCTTGATGATGGCTCTCTGGTGCCCTTAGAAGATTTCCTCACGACTTTCATATCCTTGGAGTGGCAACCCCCGTACTACCAATTCGTTGCCGACACACGCTTTGCGATTCTGGATGAGGCTCGCCAAATCAAGGATGTAGGAGTGCATTTCAATTTCAGCGTAGAGGCGCTAGTACAGTCGGGGGTCTCTGAAAGAATCCCTAAATTTAAAAAACTTATCAGGTCGGACCTGACAGGCTTTGTGGTGGAAATATCCGAGAAAGACTCCTCTGATTCCTTCGCGAAGGGCATCCCTCATCAAGACTTGGTCCTATCCATGGGTGGAAAGTATGCTCTGGATGACTTCGGGAAAGGCCTCAGCAACGTCGACCGTCTGACTCAGTTGAAGGTCAACATTGTAAAGTTTGACGCTAGCTTGATCCAAGAGCTTCACGAGAATTCGCGTCAGCGCGCAACGATTAGGCACGTCACAGCGCTGTGTGACGAGCTTGATATCGTCGTCATTGCAGAGGGCGTTGAAACCGTTGAGCAAGAATCTACCCTGCTAGATCTTGGCGTATTTGCCCATCAAGGCTTCCTTAGAGGCAAGCCCATGGAAAAATCTGAATTCTTCACACTATTGCGGCGTGAGCCTCAGATCGCCAAACCGCAAGAAGGCACGGATGGCCAACATTCTGGCGGAAATCGCAAAGTTGTAGTCGAGCGATCCCTATAAATTTCACGGATAGGGTCGAAAGTTCCCTACAACTTATGCGGACGGGACACTAATAAAGATTGGCCAGAGCAAGGTGATACAGAATTTTTCTCTCGGCGATTTGACGTTAGAGAGCTTCGTTGCAGAGAGCAAGCGGCACGACTAACGCACGCCTCGCAAATCAAACTCAAGGAGGAGTTTGCAATGTCAGTCACCACGACTGAAACAGCATCTGTCGCGCACAGCGATATCGATACAGCTGAGCTAGAAATTCGGCATCGCGCCATAGCAATAGCTTTCTATGCCTGCATGGTGGTGCTATCGCTTCAACTCGCCCTTACGGCCCTAGAGGTGCTTTGGGGTGGGTCACAGGGTGGCCGATTGCCAGCACAAGTCTCACTTTTCTCCTTGCTGGCAAGCATCCCTTGGATAGCCAACTTCATCGCGCTTTTGATGCGGGTCTCCGCTACAAATCTGGCCGCGCTCCGCACAGAGACCGTATTTGCTACATCGCTCATTGCGACCTTTGCAGGCACCTATAATCTGGGCTTTAACGTGCAAATTGGTGCATTTGGTATTTACTGCGGCGTCATCGGAACATTGAGAGCCGGACAGTTTAACGGCAACATCAGGGTTAGCTGTCTGCTTATCGCCGCAATGGCTGCGCTTGCTGCGCGGCCCGGCGGGCTGAGTGGAGCGGAGCTAAGCTCCGTCACCGCCGTAAACGATTCGTTGGCCTGGAACCTCTTCGCCCCTTTCTTACAACCCTATGCAATGGCCTTGGTGATCAATTTCGCGATCGATTTCCTCATGAAGTCCTACCATGACAACCGTGAGCAACTCATGCGAGCTTATGCTGATCTCGCCGATCGATGGGAGCGTGACTCCCTGACAGGCCTGTTTTCGAGGGCAGCATTAGAGAAGAGATTTCAGCAAAGCGCTGCGACAGAAGCCGGTGAAAGTTCGCAGCTAGCTGTTGCACTGATAGATCTCGATAATTTTAAAAATATCAATACATTCTGTGGCCATGGAGCCGGTGACAAGGCACTTTGCGCGTTTGCTGAGCGGTTACAGAAATTGCTCCCCAGCAGCGATTTATACCGCTTGGGGGGTGATGAGTTCTTGGCTGTGCAATCAGTGCCAGAGGGCGACGTGCCGGGCCTAACCTCTCAGCTCAAAGCAGCTACACGCCCCATGAAAATTGCCTACCAGAGGGATGAACTGCATCTCTCAGCCAGTATTGGCCTGACCCTGGTAGAGGGGTCCTGCGACTACGAGAAAGCCGCGTCAGAAGCGGATATCGCCATGCGGCAAGCCAAGCGGCAAGGCAAAGGCGCATTGGTGCGCTTTCATCCGGGCGACTCCGTGCCAAGCGTGTCGGAGCTGACGCGGCCAGCCATCTCTGTATTACCCTCCACAACAACAGCATCGAAAACGGAGATCCCTGCGCGCGAAGTGGGTGCGGCGATTCTCTCCGATCAAATTGGCTACGTAGTGCAGCCTTTCTTCGACACAACAACGCAACGCATCTCAGGCGCAGAGTGCCTGCTGCGATGGCGGCTCAAAGATGGCTCGATCGTGCCCCTCAACCACTATCTCAATACGTTTGTCACTTTGGAGTGGCAAGCCCCTTATATGAATCACCTGCTGGAAAAGAGGCAGAGACTTTTCTCGGCGATTCGGTCAGTGACACCGATTAACGTGCATTTTAATTACACAGCCGAAGCGCTTAAAAGCTCCGCGTTCAAGTCCCGAGTCATTGAACAGTTACGACGTAAGCCAACTGACCTGCGGGGATTCGTCATTGAGATCAGCGAAAAAAGCTCTGGGCCAATGGGCACCATCATTGATGATGGAGATCTCGTGGTGTTGCGAAACTCTGGCGTCAAAATTGCCATCGATGATTTTGGCGTTGGCCATAGCAACCTTGAGCGGATAGCGAACGTAGATGCCGACATTCTGAAGCTCGACAGGCAGTTTGTTACTGACGGCGCGAGCTCCCAACGGGGCCTAGAAATTCTGAGACACGTGCGCCAGCTAACAAACTCGTTGGGCATCAATTTGATAGCAGAAGGGATCGAAACCGCGAAACAGGAATCAATGCTGACTGACGTGGGCATCAGGGAGCATCAAGGGTTTTTCCGGGGACGGCCCAAGTCACCAGGGGAATTTCTAGCAAAGCTCCAACAACAGAGGTTTGGCGAACCAATTGCATTTTAACTCGCTGGCAACCGCGCGCTCGATGATGGAGGGCCACGGCAAGCGTTGTGAAAAATAATGCGCTCGGCGACCATCCGACTTGTCCCGTTTGTCTTGCTGCACTGTGCCGCTTGGGGTAGCGTTCACTTCCCAAACAGCAATCTACGGCCTTGAAAGCTATGGCGCGCGGCAAATTTCAAAACATCATCGAGACCGTGGGTGACACGCCCATTGTCAAAATCAATCATCTTGCCCCTGATCACGTCACAATGTGGGCAAAGATCGAGGCCTTCAACCCACTCGGGTCGGTCAAAGACCGGCTGGCCATGGGCATCATCGAAGCAGCAGAAGCCTCGGGCGAACTGAAGCCAGGTCAGACAGTGATCGAGGCCACCTCAGGCAATACCGGCATTGGGTTAGCAATGGTGTGTGCCGCCAAGGGCTACCCGTTTGTGTCGGTGATGGTGGAGACCTTCTCGGTTGAGCGCCGCAAGCTGATGCGCTTTCTCGGTGCCAAGGTCATTCTGACGCCCAAGGAAGAGAAGGGCATGGGCATGGTCACTAAGTGCCGGGAACTGGCGGAAGCCAATGGCTGGTTTATGGCACGACAATTTGAAAACCCCGCCAATGCCGATATCCATGAGCGCACCACCGCGCGCGAGATCATGAACACCTTTGAAGGTGAGCAGCTTGATTACTTTGTCTCGGGTTATGGCACCGGTGGCACGCTCACTGGCGTAGCCCGTGTGCTCCGTGCGGAGCGGCCAGAAACGAAGATCATCACCACCGAGCCCGATGGCGCCGCGCTGTTATCTGATGGTCGGGCGCAGGAGCGCCGGGACGATGGCTCTGCCAGCGGCAGCCACCCTGCTTGGGCACCCCATATGATTCAGGGCTGGACACCGGATTTCATCCCGCTGGTCGCTCAGGAGTCCATCGACAAGGGTTACATCGACGAGGTGGTGCCGGTATCGGCGGATACTTCGTTTGCTACCGCGCAGGCGCTGGCGCAAAAGGAAGGCATTTTTTGCGGCATCTCCTGTGGCGCCACGTTTGCTGCAGCATTGGATGTGGCGCAGCGCGCCGCGCCGGGCTCTGTCATCTTGTGCATGCTGCCCGATACCGGAGAGCGATACCTTTCTACCCCGCTATTCGGTGATATCGAGGCAGAAATGACCGACGAAGAGTGGTCGCTGGCACGCTCCACACCCAGCGCAGTGCTGAGCGCTTAGACGCCCACAACTCGCGGCAATACGCAAATCCAGGCCTGCGCGCAGCAGGCCCTACCCTCGCCTCTCAGTAGAAATCTACTCCTGACGAACAGGGAATTTGATCCGACCCGCTATTCAGTCGTATTCAAGAGTGACTCTCTACTGAATAGGCAATCTTATGCTGTGCACACCTACAAAGGGCGTTAGCCAGACTGGTTTTGTGTTGGCCCTGTTACTGTCGGTCATGACCCTGAAAGTACAAGCCATCGAGGAACCCGCCTACACCGTGGAACAGGCGTGGGAGGTCGAACAAATTGAGATTCGTAGCTACGCGCCGCGAGTCATGGCCGTGACCACAATGCAAGGCGATGAAGATAACGGCTTTAGCGTATTAGC
>JACETJ010000104.1 GCA_013911345.1 Congregibacter sp. | reverse complement strand
CAGATGGCGAAGCGCTGGAACTGAAAATTCTGGTGAGCGATGCGCGCGGCACACTGTGGCTCGATAAGCGCTACCAAGGCATCACCAGCCGCTACGCCTACGAGCAGGGGACAAGGGTGAAGCAGGATCCCTTCCTTGCGGTATACCGCATGATCGCCAACGACATGTTGGCCATTTTTAACAAGGTGCCCGCCGAGGATCGCGTCACGATCCGGCAAGTGGCAGAGATGCGCTTCGCCCGCGATTTTGCCAGTGGCGCCTTCGCCGATTACCTTGATGAAGACGAGGCCGGGCACATCAGCCTGCGCAGACTGCCAGCTGAGGATGACCCCATGCTGAATCGCGTGCGCGGCCTGCGTCAGCGACATTATGTGTTTGTCGACACGCTTCAGGGCCACTACTCCGGCTTTGCGGAGGACATGTATGTCCCCTATCAGGAGTGGCGAAAAGCAAGCTATGAGGAGACCGTTGCCCTGCGCGAGTTAGAGACCGAGGCTCGGCGAGAAATGATTGCCGGCGGCGCGGCCATTATTGCTGGCATTGTGGCGCAAGGCTCGGGTAGTCGCACGACGCGAAGCGCGGGCGCCGTTGGTGTCATTGGCGGTGGCGCCCTGTTGAAGAGCGGCATGGAGAAACGCGCCGAATCCAATATCCACTCTTTGGCACTGGAAGAACTTGGCCAGTCACTGGACGCCGAAATCACACCTCGGGTGATTGAGCTGGAGGACCGCACCGTTCGCCTCACCGGTAATGTCGAAGATCAATACGACCAGTGGCGCGAATTGCTGGCCGATATCTACGCAGCAGAACTCGCTGCACTGGAGCCACCGGCTGCGGCAGCCGAGACCCCACTACTCCCGACGCCTGAACCGCAGGACTCGTGACCGACCACAAAGAGCAGCCCCTTTCCGCTACCACCTTTGAACCCGCGACAACCCATCCAGAATCGGTTGCCGCAGCCTCGGGAGGGGATCAGTCGCGGGCGATCTTCATCGGCCTTGCCGCCGCCGCTGTGTTGCTCGTTTTCGTCTTTTTCGTGTTGCCCCAACTGGTGGCGCCGGATAGCGCAGCACCTGCGTTGGAAACTGGACAATCCACGGCCACAGCCTCGGGCAGCATCTCTGCACCCACTAGCGCTGCGGGCGAAGCGGGTAACGGGCGAAGCCCCTTTGCCGAAGCACAAGAAAGTGCACTCAGACGCGAGGCTCAAGAGGCCTTACAGGCCTTGCTATCCCTGCAGGAATCGCTGGCCGAGCGCGGTGCGCCCAATTGGGGGGAGCCCGACTACAGCACAGCGCTAGAAGCAGCCGCTGCAGGTGACACGGCCTACCGCGAGCGCGAGTTTGCCGCGGCAACCGCGGATTACCAGCGCGCACTCGATCAGCTACTCGTCCTCGAAGCGAGCCTGCCCGAGCGGATTGAAGCGCTCCACGAAACCCTGACAGGCGCGATTGAAGCGGGCGAGGTATTGTCCGCTCAGGCTCGCTTCACTGAGCTCTCAGAGATGGCGCCAACTGATATCCGGCTGGTCTCCCTCGAAGACCGCATCACCGGCCTCCCTAGTGTGATCGCTGCACTGGAGCGCGCCGCTGAGGCTGAAGCGACGGGTGATCTCACTGCCGCCGTCGAGGCTGCGGGTGACGCAACGCGAGCAGACCCAGCACACCAGCGGGCAGCTGCGCGCCTCGGTGAGCTGAGCACCGCACTGACCCAGCAACAATTCAACGACGCTATGACGGCGGGCTATGGGGCCATGGGGGCTAAGGCCTTCGACACTGCTGAGCAGCAATTCCGTACGGCCGCTCAGCTGATCCCAGGCGCGCCCGAGCCCGCCGCCGCGCTGATTGAACTCGAGCAGGCGCGCACCCAAAACACCTTGCTTGAGCTGCGAGCGGACGGTGCCCAGGCGGAAGCAGAAGAGCGCTGGGACGATGCAGTGGGCCTTTACAAAAACGCCCTGGAAATCGACGCGCTCATGTTGTTCGCCACGGAGGGGGTGGCACGCACCGAGCCGCGGGCTGATCTTGATAGCCGGCTGGAGAACATGCCAAAAGAGCGCGATCGCCTCATCGATGCGCGCATCATGCGCCTCGCGCAGGAAACACTTGCCGAGGCAGAAGCCATTGCGAGTCCAGGCCCGCGACTGCAAGGCCAGATCGCTGCAGCGCAAGACACCCTCGCCTATGCCAGCACCCCGGTCGCGGTGACCATGACCTCCGATGGGCTCACCGATATCACCCTGTTACGCGTGAGACGGCTCGGAACCCTTTCAGAGCAAACGCTGTCTCTGCGTCCCGGCGTGTATAGCGCCGTGGGGATTCGCAACGGATACCGTGATGTCCGCGTGAAATTTGAGGTACGGCCTGACCAAACGAATGCGGTCGAGGTACGCTGTGTTGAGACGATTTGAGCCAACACCATGAGCGATCGCGACACTGACACCGGCACACCTGACACCCTAACGCCTGATGCGTTCTCGCCAGCGGGTGCCGCGCAAACCAGCGAGCAACTGGCGGCGACCGCTTTCGAACCTCTGAGTCAGGCATCCGAGCAAAGGCGGCGGATCAATGTCACCCAGGTCGTGCTCGGTGTCGCCGGGGTGCTGGTGGCCGCCCTGCTATTTTTTCTGTTCACCGCTCGCTCCCTCACCCTCAATATTGATGCCGAGGCAGAACCCGACTTCTCGTTGAGCGGACTCAATTGGTCCTTCGGCGAACGGCTACTAGTGCGACCCGGCGACTACACGCTGTCGATCGATGCCGAGGGCTATCACCCCTATGAGCAGACCGTGACGGTGGGCGACGCCGATACCCAACAGCTTGATATTCGCCTCGCCCCACTACCTGGCACCGTGACCCTCACTACCCAGCCTGCTGGTGGTGAGATCATCCTAGATGAGCTGTCACTGGGGTCTGCGCCACTGATTGATCTGAGCCTCGAGGCGGGTATCTATACAGTGGAAGCCACTCTCGATCGTTACCAGCGCTGGCGGGGGCAAATTGATGTCACTGGCCGCAACCAGAGCCAGACCGTGGACATCGTGCTGCTACCAGACTGGGCGAACATTCGCTTCAGCGCCTCTCCCTCCGCCGTGACCGCAAGCGTCGACAGCCAGCCCGTCGACATCACTGCTACCGGTGTTGAAGTGCTCTCGGGTCCGAGAGAACTGACCCTGAGTGCGCCGGGTTTTATGCCAGTGACCCTGCCCTTGAATGTGGTTGCGGGCGTGGATCAAGACCTTGGCGCGGTGACCCTGACCCCCGCTGACGCCACGCTGACGCTGGAGAGCTCGCCACCGGGTGCGGGCGTCACGGTTGATGGCACCTTCGCCGGGCTGACCCCGGTAGTGCTGCCTTTAAGTCCGGGTGACAGTCACGCCATCAGTCTGTCCAAGGCGGGCTACCGCGGCACCAGTCTGTCACTCACGCTCTCTCGGGGAGAGACCGCCAGCCGGTCAGTCACTCTGGCGCCGGAGCTCGGCGAGGTCCGTTTTGCCATCGAACCGGCAGAGGCAGAGATACTCATTAATGGCCAACGGGTGGGCACGGGCAGTCAAAGCCTCTCTCTCCCTGCGGTGCAGCAGCGTATCGCCGTTCAGCTTGAGGGGTATGCCAGTTTCGAAACCGAGGTACTGCCGAAACCCGGGCTGCCACAGCGAATCAGCGTCACGCTGCTGACAGAGGCTGCTGCGCGTAAGGCGGCAATGACGCCAACGATTACCACGCCGCTGGGCCAAACGATGGTGCTGGTCGATCCGTCGGTAGAAACCCAAAACCCTTTCACTATGGGCGCATCGCGCCGCGACCCCGGACGCCGCGCCAACGAAGTGGAACATCCTGTTGAATTGCGGCGCGCCTTCTATCTTGCGAGCACTGAAACCACTAATGCGCAGTTCCGCCAGTACGAAGCCACCCATGACTCGGGCCTGATAGAGAGCTACTCACTCGATCGCGACCACCAGCCGGTGGCAGGCATCAGTTGGCAGCAAGCTGCGAGCTTCTGTAATTGGCTGAGCCGACTCGAGGGTCTGCCGCCGTTCTACCGCGAGAACCAAGGCATCATTATCGGCTTTAACCCGAGCAGCACCGGCTATCGCTTGCCGAGCGAGGCGGAATGGGCTTTTGCTGCCCGGGTAGACGGCGATGCCCTGCGACGATTTGCCTGGGGTAATGACTTCCCCCCGAGCGCTGTTGTGACCAACGTAGCCGACAATACTTCAGCATTGGTCACCGGGCGCATTCTCAATGGCTACACGGATCAATTCGTGGTCTCGGCACCCGTGGGCAGCTTCCCCGCCAACCATCGCGGATTGCACGATATGGGTGGTAATGTTGCCGAATGGGTACACAACGGTTACGCCATCCCCTCCGCCAATGCCGAGCTCGCGATCGATCCATTGGGCGCACAACGCGGCGACAACTACACCATTCGCGGTGGCAGTTGGGCCCTCAGTCGCTTGTCAGAACTACGATTGACCTTCCGGGACTATGGGGAGCGCGGCCGTGACGATCTCGGCTTCAGGATTGCGCGCTATGCAGAGTAAAGCGCCAACACGCTCTGCGGGCATCGCCAGATTGGCCTCCCTGCTGGGCGTGTTGCTCGTGACCCCCGCGCTCGGACAGAATCCGGTCGAGCCTGAGGAAGCCTCGGCTGAGCCAGAGACCACAGCGTCAGCCGAATCCGCCGCTGACACAACGGGTACCCCTGCAGCCGCACAACCGGGGGCCGTGCTCGACTATGAACCCACCGAATCCATCTCAGAAGATCTCTCCGTGTCCTTTCCCGTGGACATCTGAGTCAGATAGGAGCCCTTTATGAAGCTGCGTTTACCCTCAGAGTTCCTCTATCAGGTGTTTGCCCTACTGTTCGCCGTGATCGTTGTGCACGCCGCTTACGTCGGAGTGATCCGTCCAAGCGCTGACTCTCAACTCGCGGTTCAGGCAGCACAACAAGCAGCGGGAGAAGCCCCGGCTGGTAACCGATCGTTAGCCATCGTGATCAAAGACTACGAGCAGGAAGCCTGCTTCATTTTGATGCTCTGGGCATTAGCGATCATGGGCCTCAAGGCTTCACGCACCCGATCCGAGGCACACATGCTGAATCGGGAACTCGTCGCCATCCCCGAGGGCACCAGCATTCTGCCCCGGGACGCCCGGGAGCAGTCCCGGTCACTAGAGGCGCTCCCTTTGGAAGAGCAGGACTACCTGCTGCCCCGGGCACTAGGGAATGCACTGAGCCGTTTCACCACTACGGGCAGCATCCCGGCGGTATCGGATGCCGTGCGCGAGCAGTGCGATATCGAAGCCGACCGGCTCGACTCCGAGCTCTCCATGGTGCGCTACATATCTTGGGCGATTCCCTCGATTGGATTTATCGGCACCGTGCGCGGTATTGGCGACGCCCTTGGCCAGGCCTACAAGGCCGTCGAGGGGGATATCTCCGGCGTCACCGTGAGCCTCGGTGTGGCCTTTAACAGCACCTTCGTGGCACTCGTGCTGTCGATCATCATCATGTTTGCGCTGCATCAGCTGCAGTTGTCGCAGGAGCGACTGGTACTCAATACCCAACGCTACATTGATCGCCATCTACTGCGGCATCTATCGGTGCCGCGCAGCTGATGCGACTCCTCGATTGCAACGATGC
>JACETJ010000103.1 GCA_013911345.1 Congregibacter sp. | reverse complement strand
GGTCAGAGACTCAATGGCCGTTTGCAAAAGGCGATGACTGGCCTCGCCCTCGATATGAGCGATCAACCCGAAACCACAGTTGTCCCGAAATTCCTCGGGACGGTAGAGACCATGCGAAGATGTCGATTGACGACCGACACCGCCCGCAGCTGACGTTTGATTCATAAACCGTTTCGCTTCTGAACCGGCGCACAACACCGGCGAAACCACCCCTCTCGGGGCAAGAACAAAAAGGGGGCGTAGTGTACACGCCCGAAAACAGGCGCTCAATTGGCGATAACGTCGCCGATCAGGTGCCGATCACGCGGGCAATATCGGCTTCTGTGACGTCTTCTGTCACTGCCGCCTCACCCAGTTGACGCAGCAAAATATAGCGAATTTTTCCTGCAGTGACTTTTTTATCGCTTCCCATCGCGGCGAGTAGCGCTTGCGGCGTGACATCGGCTGGAGGCGATACGGGTAAACCTACCGCCTCATTAAAGCGGATCAGCTCGTCTACCACCTTCGCATCAAGCCCCCCAGCAGCAGAAAGTCGGCAGGCCAGCACCATGCCCGCGGCCACTGCCTCACCGTGCAGCCACTCTCCGTAGCCTTGAACACGCTCGATGGCATGGCCAAAGGTGTGCCCGAAATTCAGGTGCGCGCGCACCCCGCCCTCGCGCTCATCTTCTGCCACGACAGCGGCTTTGATGGCGCAGCTGCGCTGAATGGCGTGCGCCACAACACCGGGGTCACGATCCTTGAGCGCTGCAACGTTCTCTATGAGCCAGCTGAAAAATTCCGCATCGCGAATCAGGCCGTACTTCACTACCTCAGCCAGCCCAGCCGAAAACTCGCGCTCAGGCAGCGAGGCAAGGGTATCGAGGTCAATCAGCACCTGCTTGGGCTGATGGAAAGCCCCGATCAGGTTTTTACCCAGCTTGTGGTTGACCCCGGTTTTGCCCCCGACCGAAGAGTCCACCTGTGCCAGCAGCGTTGTCGGCACCTGAATAAAATCTGCGCCGCGCAAAAAGCAGGCCGCAGCAAAGCCCGTCATATCTCCGACCACTCCTCCGCCCAAGGCGATAAAGAGGCTGTGCCGTTCGTGACGGTCAGCGAGCGCCGCATCGAGAATTTTCTGCACAGAGTCGAGGTGCTTGCTTGCTTCACCAGCGGGTAACACGACCTCGGTGATGTGCGCCGCATCGCTCAAGGCACCCTTAACAGTCGGGCCGTACAGCGGTCCTACCTGATCATCGGTAACCAGCACGACTCCGCGGCCTTGTGTGGCGGCGAGCCAGATTGTGGCATCACCAATCAGGCCGCGGCCGATGTGAATATCATAGCTGCGATCGTCGGCAACCGAAGCGAGATCGACCCCAAGTGTGTGCAGAACATCCGGCATGCGCAAAAGTTCTCAGTTATCGGTTAAGCGCCATCGCGGGGAACCAGCCCACGCTCGCACAATTGCATGTGAATTTGCCGGGCGACCTTACGCGCGTTGGCGCCGCCCCCGGAGATCATGACATCTGCAAGCGACCTGTAAAGCGGTTCTCGCTCCGCCATCAGCCGCGTTAATGTGGCCTCGCGATCGCCCGCCTGCAATAACGGTCGTCCCTCTCCGGAACCCGTGCGCTTCAGTTGCTGCGCAACCGAGACATTCAAAAACACGATGGTGCCTGTGTTCGACATAAGCTGTCGATTCTCATCGGCGAGGATGGCGCCACCCCCGGTGGCGATAACCGCCTCAGGCTGCTGAGCGAGATCCTGTAAAACCGCCGTCTCACGGCGGCGGAAACCTGCCTCTCCCTCCACATCAAAGATCCAGGGGATGTCTGCTCCCGCTCGTGACTCAATCTCAGAATCGGAGTCAACAAAGGGGCAATGCAGCAGTTCAGCCAGGTGTTTGCCGACGGTCGACTTGCCCGAACCCATGGGCCCGATCAAATACAGTCGCAAGCCGCTGGCGTTCTCAGCCACTGGCCACCCGTTCAGTTCACCAACGCTTCAGAGAGTATTCTGGGCGTGATGAATATCAGCGTTTCGGTTTTTTGCTGGGTGTTAGCAGTGCTCTTAAACAGATTGCCTAGGTACGGGATGTCGCCAAGCAAGGGCACCTTTTCTACTTTGACCAGCTCCTCGTTTTTGAACACCCCGCCCAGCACGACGGTCTCACCGTTACCCACCAATACCTGCGTGGTCAATTCGGTGGTATTGATGGTCGGTATCAGCCCGCCATTGCCGCTGGGAACCAAATCACCGAGAGAGTCCTGATTGACCACGAGGTCCAGCAAAATACGGTCATCTGGCGTGATGTTGGGCGTGACATCGAGTTTCAGGACCGCCTCTTTAAATGCGGTGGTCGTTGCGCCTGAGGCAGCGCCCTCCTGATAGGGGATCTCGGTACCCGACTTAATACTGGCTTTCTGTTTGTCGCCTGTGATGACCTTAGGTTGCGAGACAACCTCACCCTCGCCAGACGCCTCAAGCGCCGATAGCTCGGCGGTCAGGAACAGATCGGTAGAGGTGAACCCTACTGCGAACCCGGAGGTGGCATCGGCAACGCCAAGGTCGACGAAGGGTGCCGACGGCATATTGACCCGCCCACCATCAATCAGTTGGTTATTCAAATTGGTCACGCTCGCCGTATCTCCTGCGATGGACGTGAACTTGTCTCCTTCGACGTTGAGGTAGCCACCGCCCCAGCGAATTCCCAACTGCTCATCAATATTTGACGAAGCTATGACAATGCGAGCCTCGATCATGACCTGCCTGATGGGGATATCGACCTTCTCAATCAGATCCCGAATTTCTGCCAATTTGGCAGCTGTATCAGTGACTACAATCGAGTTGGTTCGCTCATCGACCACGACTGAACCGCGCTCGGAAATCAGTGACCCGCCCTCCTCGGAGCCTGCCTCAAACAGCGTTACCACGTCGACGGCTTTTGCATAGCGAATACGAATGAACTCCGACTGCAGGGGCGCCAGCTCTGCGAGCTGCTTGTTGGCTTCAATCTCTTGGCGCTCCCGCTCCGCGATCTCCTGAGCCGGGGCAACCATCAAAACATTACCAATCTGTCGACTATCAAGCCCTCTTGTCTTAAGCACTAGATCGAGCGCCTGATCCCAGGGCACGTTCTGCAGACGCAAGGTAATGCTCCCAGTCACGGAGTCGGATGCCACCAAATTGAGCTCGGTAAAGTCAGCAATCAGCTGCAGCACCGCCCGGACCTCAATATTTTGAAAGTTCAGTGAAATGCGGTCACCCACATAATCAAATTCATTAAGCCGCTCCCGCTTTTCATCCTCACTGAGCGCGGCCACGGCCAGGATATATTCGCTGCCCGTCTGATAAGCGAGGTAATCGAACAGTCCGTTGGCCCGCAGCTTCAGACGCGTACCCCGCTCGGTGGTACTGACGTCGATACCCTGAACCGGCGTAGCGAAGTCGGTGACATCGAAACGTCGGATCAAGGACTCACGCACGTTGGTATTCATAAACTGAAGCGTAATATCACCACCCTCGCTGAAAATGCTCGCGTCGACGGCTGGATTGGTCAGACTCAGAATCAACAAACCCTCACCATCAGGTGATCGCTGAAAGGCCAAATCTGTAATTTCCGAGACTACCCGCTCGACCCGGTTGGCATCGGTGCGAAGGATATCGGTAACCGGCACTCCGGAGGCGGCAGACAGACCGTCATCGAGGCCCACCTGCAGCGTCAACTGACGCCCCGCCACTGAACTTTCAAACGGCACCAGATCGACCAGATTAACAATCATGCGCGTGCGGTCCCCCGACTCCAGCACCATCACACTGGTCGCATTGGCTTGCGACACCGCATATCGCTTTTGATCCAGTCCGCTTCGGGTATCTGGAAAATCCAGAACGATCCTTGCCGGATCCTCAATGGTGTAGCTCTCAATATCAGCAGAGGGGGGCTGGCTGAAGGTCAGGCGCACCTCCAAACCAGCGCCGGGTTGAGCGGTGAAAGCAATATCTTCAATCACCGCGGGTTCGGCTATTGCCGCAACGCTCCAAAAACAACCTGCCAGCAGGCCGATCCATCCTGTCGGAGACAAGCCGGCGCGTTCATATGGGTAAGCTCTCATCATGCCTTATCTCCCTCGCTCACATCCCTGAGAGCTCAATTGTTCTGGGCCTTTCTACCCAGCCATCCTCGGTTCCATCCGGGACGATTTCGATTACTGCAACAAACGTGTCGCCCATCTCTACGATCTTGCCATGATCCCGCCCGAGGAAATTTCCTACCTGAACGCGGTGAATACCACCGTCGGGATCTTTCATCAAAGTCCAGTCCTGACCACTCCGCTCCAGAGAACCCACCATCACCAGTGAATCTAACGTGAAGCGCTCCAGATACTCTTTGGGACGGTTATTATCCGGCTTAAGCGCAACGCGCGATGACAATGCGGCCAACTGCCTGATATCCACGGGCCGATCAAACGGGCTGCGCAGAGTTGTGGCTGCGTAGGCAAATGGTTCATAAGCCTTGAACGTGGGAATCGGCTCAATCACCCCGCCCGGTCGAGCCCGCTTTTCTGTCATAAAAGCATCCAGGTCACTAACACCACTGTCGGAACAGGACACCAACCAAGGTACTAGCACCAGCAGAATGAGTCCACGCAGCTCCATCGGCTCGCTCCATCCCTTAAACCTCATCGTTTTCCTCCCGGTAACGATAGGTTTTAGCGAGAATGCTCATTTCAAGCATCGGCGCAGCATCAGCATCCAGCGTGATCTCGAAGTCGTGCAGCGTGACAATCCTGGGCAGCCCTGCCATTCCCGAAATAAAGGCGCCAAGATCGTGATAGGACCCTACGGCCTCGATAGCAATGGGCAGCTCAATATAAAAAGTCTGGGCCTGCTCGCTGAGCAAGTCGATTCGCTTGATGCTCAGGCCATTCAGCTCGCCTTTGTCGGTAATGTCCTCGAGCAGGCCAGGCACTTCGGTCTCCGAGGGAAGTTGCGCGACTAATGCGCCAAAACGCTGCTCCATCTCGACAAGCTGCGCTTTGTAAGCCTCGAGATTGGCTGCCTCAAACGCTTTCTTCTCAAAATCCTGTCTGAGGGTTTGCTCTTCTTGCTCCACAACGCCGAGACGCTTGTTGAGATCGTCGACATGGAAATAGAACCCGGCGACAAGGATCGCTGCGTATAACAACGCCAGCACGATTACTTTCAGTGCCATCGGCCAGCTACCGATGTTTTCCATATCTAGGTCAGACAGATCGAATTCGTTTAGTGCTTTGAACTGCTCCGCAAAATTCATAGCGACAGCTCCTGGGCCGCTTCGGGCAACTGCAAGCCGACAGTCAGTTTGAAGGTCGTCGCTTGATCGCCGTAATCAGGCGCCGCCTGCACCGCATCCAGATTCGGATTCTCGAGCCAATCTGAGGCATCTAGTCTCCGCATCAGACTGGAAACGCGATTGTTTGACTCAGCCACTCCCTCTATCGTCACCACATTGGCTTTGGTTTCAAGCGAGGTGTAAAACACACCGTCCGGTACAGTCCTGACCAGCTGATCCAATAGCCTGACAATCACAGGACGGTTACCTTGCAGGGCTTGTATGACCCTCATCCGCTCTATCAACTGATTGCGTTTGCGCTGTAAATCACGAATCTCCGCGACCTGCTGGTCGAG
>JACETJ010000102.1 GCA_013911345.1 Congregibacter sp. | reverse complement strand
GGGCTATTTTCTTATTCTTGCCGCAATTCAACGGACGAGCATGGATTTCACCGACAAGACACTAATCAGCCTTCTACAGCGTGATAGCACGTTGTCGCTCGATGAGTTGGCGAAGCGCACGGGCTCAACCAAAACGCCCATCTGGAACCGCATCAAAAAACTCAAGCAGCGCGGCGTGATTCGCCGAGAGGTAGCGCTCTGCGATCCCGAGGCGCTGGGGCTGGGCGCCTGCTTTTTTATTCTCGTGCAAACGAGCGAACACGATGCCACATGGCAACAGCAATTCTTGGACGTGGTGCGCGAGCGGCCTGAAGTCATGGAGGCGCATCGGCTTGCAGGTGAAGTCGACTACCTACTCAAGGTCCGCGTCACCGACGCCAAGGCCTACGACAGCTTCTATCAAAGCCTGATTGCAGAAGTGAAAATATTCAAAGTGACCGCCCTGCTTTCCATGGAGGAGATCAAATATTCCACTGAGCTTGCGCTACCCTAAAGACGCAAAGAGGCGACGGCACGAAGAAGGAAATGGAGCGGGAAACGAGGTTCGAACTCGCGACCTCAACCTTGGCAAGGTTGCGCTCTACCAACTGAGCTATTCCCGCATAGTTGTGATTCTAGACGCGCGGCGGTCGGCGTCAACTGTCGGCCGATTCAGCTTCTTCCTCTAGGGTGGTCAAAAACGCCCGGAAATACAAAACCATGGACCACAGCGTCAGGATCACGGCCAACGCGAGCAAGAATAAGCCCAGCAGCCGAATCTCCTCAATTGCCGGCCACGAGGGATACCATATCAGGATAGGGATGGCCGTCATCTGAACACCCGTCTTCACCTTCGCAATACCGCTCACCGCCACTGAGGCACGCTTACCCAACTGTGCCATCCACTCCCTCAGCGCGCTGATCACAATCTCGCGGCCAATCACTACCATCCCGGCCAACGTAATGAAGATATTGTCCATGCGATGCATAAGCAGAATCAGCGCTACCGTCACCAGTAGCTTGTCGGCAACGGGGTCAAGAAACGCACCGAACTGCGAAGTCTGATCCATTCGCCGCGCCACCCAGCCGTCAAACCAATCCGTGACCGCCGCCACAATAAAGACGACTGCGGCGCCCACAGTTGAAATAGGCTGCGGCAGGTAATAGCACACCACCATCAACGGGATCGCCACGATCCGCAGTCCGGTTAGCAAATTGGGCAAATTTTGAGGCAAGGCCTGACTCCCATCTGAGTACCCGATTCTGACACAGCCGAGGGGGGCTGTGCTCAGTCGTTCACCGTGTGAAGGTGATCATAAATAGTGCGTGCGACGGCAGCGCTGATGCCTTTGATCTTGGAGAGTTCCTCCACGCTCGCGTTCTCGATCGCCTTGGCGCTGCCAAAATGCCGCAGCAGTTCACGCCGACGCTTGGCACCCACACCCGGGATCTCCTCCAACAGTGACTGCTTGCGCGCCTTGGCCCGCTGCCCGCGATGACCGCTGATCGCAAACCGATGCGCCTCGTCACGGATCTGCTGGATCAAGTGCAGCCCGGGGTGATCACCCCGCAGGCGCATCTCTGCGCCAGAGTCAGCGTCAATGAGCGTCTCAAAACCCGCCTTGCGAGTAGTGCCTTTCGCCACGCCGACCACTTTGACACTCGTGATGTCATGAGTGGCCAAGACCTGGCGTGCCTGACTGACCTGCCCCTTGCCGCCGTCGATAAACAAAATATCGGGCAATTGCCCCTCTCCATTAGCGAGTCTTTTGTAACGTCGCTCCAAAGCCTGCTGCATGGCGGCATAGTCGTCGCCAGCGGCAATATCTTTGATGTTGAACTTGCGGTAGTCAGACTTTCGCGCCCCGCTGCCGTCAAACACCACGCAGGACGCCACCGTCGCCTCTCCCGAGCTGTGACTGATATCAAAGCACTCCATGCGGGTGGGTATTGTCTCCAGATCCAAGGCACGGCGCAGCGACTCCAGCCTGCCCGCCATGGTCTGCTTACCGGCAAGAAAAGAACGCAGATTGTTCTCGGCATTTTGTTCGGCCATCTGGAGCCAGCGCGAGCGCGCATCGCGGACCTTGTCTTTAATGACTACCTTACGCCCCGACTCTGCTCCTAGCGCCTCCTCTAACAGCGCGCCATCTGACATTGCGTGGCTGGTCACGATCTCTTGGGGTATCTGCTGCTGACCCGATAGATAAAACTGGGGTAAGAAGGCCTCAAGAATGGCCTCGGGCGGCTCGTCGAGGCGGATTTGCGGGTAATAGCTCCGGCTCCCCAACACTCGAGCCTCACGCACAAACAATACCTGGACGCAGGCATGGCCGTGCTCGGTGAATACCGCCATCAAGTCCAGATCGCCGCGGGTGCCCTCAATATTCTGGGTGGCCTGTACGTTCTGCAGTTGACTGATCTGGTCTCGAATCTCTGCCGCTTTTTCGTATTCGAGCTCTGCCGCCGCCGACTCCATGTCGTCAGCCAGTCGCGTCATCAGATCGTGAGATCGACCCGTGAGGAACAGCACCGACTTGTCGAGCTGCTCCTGATACTCCTCATCCGACACCAACCCCACACAAGGCCCGGAGCAGCGTCCGATCTGGTATTGCAGGCAAGGCCGAGACCGGTTACGAAAATAACTGTCTCGGCACTGCCTGACCTTGAACACCTTCTGCATGAGATGCAGCGTCGAACGCACGGCCCCCGCGCTGGGGTAAGGACCGAAGTACTCACCCTTGCGCCGTTTGGGGCCCCGGTGAAAACTGAGCCGCGGCCAACGATCCTCTGATGAGAGGTAGATATACGGGTAGGACTTATCGTCCTTCAATAAAATGTTGTAAGGCGGCCGATACTGCTTGATCAGGTTGTGCTCGAGCAGCAGTGCATCGCGCTCGGTGGTGGTCACCGTCACTTCAATATTGGCGATGCGCGCCACCAGCGCCATGGTTTTGGCAGAAAGACCTGAGGCGCGAAAGTAACTGGTCACCCGATTTTTGAGGTTCTTGGCCTTACCGACATAGAGTAATTCGCCAGCGCTATCGAACATTTGATAGACGCCGGGCCGGGAGGTTAGCTGGGCGAGGTAGGATTCTGAGTCAAAGTCAGTCATCCGGCGTCAACTACCCCACCGCGCTCATCACACGAGGCTCAAGTTCCAGTGACACGTCGTAAGCGGCTTTAACACTGGCCGCGATTTCTTCAGCCAACGCCAGCCAGGGTGCCGCTGATCGCGCGCCACAGCCCTCTAACACCAGCGCGTGATCATCAGAGACTTTCACGCCATCACGCTCTTCTCCCCGCCAACCTAATTGATCGATCAGCCACGCGGCCGAGATTTTCACTGCGTCGCCTGAAGCGGGATAAACAGGTATCTCTGGGAAGTTTTGTCGCAAAATGTCGATATCTTGCTGCGAAATCACCGGATTTTTAAAGAAACTGCCGACATTGGGCGTAATTACTGGATCGGGCAATCGCTCGCGTCGAATGCTGATCACCGCCGCCAGCACCGCATCATGGGTGAGCTCCGCCTCACTGAGTCGCGCTCGCAAAGAAGGGTAGTTCGCCTCCACCACAGCCTCACGATCCAACACAAAATCGACCTCGGTAATGATCCACTGCACCCCTGCCGAATGCTTAAACAGGCTGTCACGGTAGCGAAATTCGCAGTCATCGCGGGATAAACAGGCGCGCTCAGCGGTATGCCGGTGAATCACATGGACCGCCTCGATGCGGTCCGCCACCTCGACACCGTAGGCACCAATATTCTGAATGGGCGCGCCGCCTACCGATCCGGGAATCAGCGCAAGGTTGGCGAGGCCATGAAAGCCCTGATGATGACACCACACGACAAAATCATGCCAGGACTCTCCCGCGCCGACCCTGATAGTCACTTGCGTACCGTCTTCGCTGAGTACTTCGCGGCCCTTTATGGCCATCAGCAGCGTCGTTCCGGGCAGGTGATCGCAGAGAATCACATTACTGCCCCCACCCAGCACATGGGGCACCGCGCCCTCTTCCAAGGCGGCGATCTCCGCCTGCAGCTGATCTGAAGAAGTGACAGTGACCAAATGCTGCGCCGTGGCATGGAGTTGCAGCGTATTGAGACCCGTCAGGTCCGTGCCTGCCGTCACAGTCTTATTGCTCCGCGCCCAGCAACGCCCGAACCGCGGCGAGATCAGATTCGGTGTCGACCCCCGCAGGCACAGCCTCCGGCGCCAACTCGATCTGAATATGTGCATCGTGGGCCAGCGCGCGCAGCTGCTCCAGCGACTCGCTTTGCTCTGCCACCGCCGGCGACCACCCCACAAAAGTCTTCAGAAACCCAGCTCGGTAGGCATAAAGCCCGACGTGCCGGAACAGGGGTGCCGGCACCCCGCCTTCGCGGCGGAAAGGAATCGCCGAGCGCGAAAAATACAGCGCTCGGCCTGTTTCGCTGGCTACCACCTTCACCACTGATTGCTGATCAGCGTCTGCGGTCTCAAGCGGCTCCATCAGCGTCGCCATGTCAGCGCCTTCCGTCTCGCTAAGCATCGCCGCCACGCGTTGGATATTGACCACCGGCATAAGCGGCTCATCGCCCTGCAAATTGACGACAATGGCTTCTTCTTTCCATGCCAGTTGCTCCGCCACCTCAGCAAGACGATCCGTGCCCGAGGCGTGCTCAGCCCGCGTCATCGCAACCTCAGCGCCTCTGTTTGTCATCTCTTCGGCGATGCGCTCGTCATCGGTTGCGACCACCACGTGTTCCGCTCCCGTCTGCATGGCCCGCTCCCACACCCACGCCAGCATCGGCTTATCGGCAATGGGTAACAGCGCCTTGCCTGGAAGACGAGTGGAGCCAAAACGAGCGGGAATGACAATATTAAACATCGCTGTATTACGCCTCGACAAATCGTGGGGGCGGCAAAAGCGCCGTCAGCCGTGCCAACAATGATGACGGCAATGCCACCTCAATGGCTACCACCCAGATACGAGGATCAGCTTTCTCAAATAACTTGACTGCATCCTTGGCGGTGATCAGCACCACTTGCTCTTCACGACGATCGAGATGAGCCTGAGTCACTGCTTTGTGGTCCCCCAAAGACTCCGAGTCTATTGCCAGCCCCTGACCCCTGAGCATTTCAAAAAATTGTGCGGGCTGCCCCAAACCGGTAATCGCTGCGACGGACTGCTCACGCCACTCCGTAAGACACTCTGGCCACGCTTGCTGTCTGCTCGACGCTAAATGCGTTGCGCCCGAGGGCAGATAGCGAAAGCCGCGATCGCAATCGTCGCTGTTACGCTCAAGCACGGCGTCGACACTGTCGAGGCGGCTGGCGGGCTCACGCAAGGGGCCCGCTGGTAGTAATCGGCCGTTACCCAAGCCTCGGGTCGCATCGATCACCAGTAGCTCGATATCACGCGGCATCGAGTAATGCTGTAGGCCATCATCTGATAGCACCACGTCAACCGCACCCCCGCCCACCAAGGCCTCTAATGCCCGCTTTCGGTCAGCGCACACCACCACGGGCACACTCAACTCACGATAGATCAACAGCGGCTCGTCACCCACCACTGCCGCGCTGTCGCACTCGGTGACGCTATGAGGGTCAGGGCCATGCGTGCCGCCATAGCCTCGGCTGACCACACCCACTCGATAACCCTGCTCTGCCAACCATTTTCCGAGAGATATCAGTATGGGGGTTTTGC
>JACETJ010000101.1 GCA_013911345.1 Congregibacter sp. | reverse complement strand
GACCACCACATCGCCCTCGCGGACTTTGGCCTGCTGAACCATACCGGCCCAGGCGGTGAGACCGGGCATACCTAAAATCGACAGCGCCAACGACGGCCGACTCAAAGCCGCAGGCACCCGGGACAAGGCCTCGGGCGGTTGATCGGTGAACGCTTGCCAGCCACTGTGGCAGCGCACGACCGTCCCGACCGGCCAGTCGGGGTCATCACTGTCCACGATTCGCGCAACGACCTCCCCGGCGATCACATCACCAGGGTCCACGCCATGCCCCATGTGATTACCGGCGATCACCGAGCGCATGTACGGGTCGAGAGACAGATAGAGCGTCTGGCACCGCAACTGCCCTGACAGCCGCTCGCCCAGAGGCCGATTCTCAAGCGTAAAATCGTCAGGGTTGGGTAAACCCTCAGGGCGCTTGGCCAAGATGACGGCCATATTGTCCAACTGATTTGTCATGTTCGGCTTTGCCAGCAGAAAGAGCTTAATGATATAACATCATAACAAATGATCCGGAGAGGCAGTAATGGCGGGGGCCCGGGGGGCAGAGGAGCAAGCAGCTCCATTGCAGGGAATCAAAGTTGTCGAATTTACCCATATGGTCATGGGCCCCACTGCGGGCGTGATTCTGGGTGATCTCGGGGCAGACGTGATCAAGGTCGAACCCCTGAAAGGGGATAATACCCGGCGCCTGAAAGGGTCCGGAGCGGGTTACTTTCCGATGTACAACCGCAACAAGCGGTCCATCGCCCTCGACCTCAAGCACCCAAAAGGCCGCGACGTCGCGCGGCAACTGATTCAGTCCGCCGATATCGTGCTGGAAAATTTCCGCACCGGGACCATGGCCAAATTGGGCCTCGATTACGAGTCTCTGAAAGCCGACCATCCCAGCCTTATCTATTGCTCATTGAAAGGGTTCCTGTCAGGCCCTTACGAGAATCGGGTAGCACTCGACGAAGTCACCCAAATGATGGGTGGGCTGGCGTATATGACCGGCTTGCCCGATCGCCCCCTGCGCGCCGGCTCCTCCGTGATTGACATTACCGGCGGCATGTTTGGCGTGATCGCCATTCTGTCGGCACTGCACCGCCGCCGGGAGACCGGCGAGGGTAGCCACGTGACCAGCGCCCTGTTTGAGACCACCGCGTTCCTGGTGGGCCAGCACATGGCACAGGAAGCCGCTAGCGGTGACGCCCCGCCACCCATGTCTGTCAGACAGTCCGCCTGGGCTGTTTACGATATTTTCGAACTCAACTCAGGAGAACGTCTGTTCGTGGGTATCGTCAGCGATACCATGTGGCAACGTTTCTGCGAGGAGTTTGGGTTAGCTGACTGGGCCGCCGACGCGACGCTCGCGAGCAATGCGGGCCGTGTCTCGGCAAGGGAGAACCTGCTCCCCGCAATCCGCGATCTGTTTGCACCGCTCTCACTCGCAGAGCTCAGTGAGCGTCTGGATAGGGCAGGGCTGCCCTTCTCTCCCATCAATACACCCGGAGATTTGTTTGACGATCCACACCTGACCGCATCGGGCGGTCTCCTGCCCGTGCACCTGACTGAAGGCGATCACGCAGGCGAGCAAACCACCCTACCGCGCCTGCCGGTTGAGTTTGGCAACCATAAGCCGCCACTGCATCGAGACCTACCAAAAACCGGTGCCGATAATGCAGAAGTATTGAAGGAGCTGGGACTCAACGACGAGGCCATCGCCGAATTGGCCAGCGAGGGTGTGCTGGGCGGCTAATCGCCTGCGAGGTAGACCCAAGGTCGTCGCACCTGATCCTGCTCTTCAAAATGCGCCACCAGATCCATCGTCTGCTCAGTCAATCCGATTTCATCGAGCCCCTTCAACAACATATCCCGCGCGGTGGGGTCGACTGAGAACACTTTCTTGTCTCGCGCCGGATCGGTCTCAATCGTACACGTCTCGAGATCCAGCTGAATCGTTTGCGCGGCAGGATCAATGCTCACCCACTCGACCAACTCATTGAGGTCATACCGCTCTAGTGCCACGGTCAGCAAACCATTGCGCAAGGCGTTATTGCGAAAAATTGTGGCAAAAGAAGGCGCAATGACTGCACGAAACCCGCTTTCCATCAGCGCCCAAACGGCGTGCTCACGTGAGGAGCCACACCCAAAATTATCGCCCGCCAGCAGAATAGAAGCGCCGCCGTACTCCGGCTGGTTCAGGGCAAAATCCGGATCGAGGGTGCGAGCGTCCGGATCAAGGTAGCGCCAGGGCGCGAAGAGCCCCGCTGCCAGACCAGAGCGCGACACGGTGCGCATCTCCCGCGAGGGGATGATCGCGTCGGTGTCGATATTGTCGCGCAGCAGTGGCAATGCCACGCCGCGGTGCTGAGTGAAGGGCGTCATACGGTCGTATCTGCCACAAGATGTCCAGCACAGGCGCTAGCCACCACCGTCAGGGGACTGGCGATATGCGTCCTGACATCCAACCCCTGCCGACCTTCGAAGTTTCGGTTCGTGGTTGAGGCCACTCGTACCCCTTTACCAAGACTCTCGCCGCCAGCGAAAAAACACATTGAACAACCCGGCTCCCGCCACTCGAAACCGGCACTGCGGAAGATGTCATCTAACCCCTCAGCTTCGGCGGCGCGCTTGACCTGACCACTGCCGGGCACGCAGAGCGCCTTGACCCCCTTTGCAACCTTGTGCCCGGTGCGCACCAAATAAGCGGCCGCCAGCTGCAAGTCAGACAATCGGCTGTTGGTGCACGAACCAATAAACGCAGCGTCGAGGTTGTAATCCGATAACTGAGTGCCGGCCGTCACCCCCATGTAATGCTGCGCGCGTTGCCAGGCCGCCGACGCCGAAGCATCGGGCGCATCGCTGGCATCAGGTATTGCGGCATCCCAATCGACACAGTGCTGCGGACTGGTACCCCAACTGAGCTGTGGTTTGAGTGAGCCAATGTCGAAAGCATGCTCATGGTCAAACGTGGCGCCCTCGTCACTGCTCAAAGACTGCCAGTGTTGGGTGGCCTGATCCCAAAGCTGACCCTGCGGCGCGTAGCGGCGACCCGCACAGTAGTCGAGCACTTTCTGGTCGGGAGCGATCAGTCCGGTAAAGGCCGAGAGTTCGGTAGCCATATTGCAGAGCGTCAACCGTGCTTCTACCGGCAGCGCATTGATAGCCGGCCCGGCAAACTCGATGGCGTAGCCCGCACCGCCTGAGGCTGACAACTCCCGAATGGTGAACAGAATGAGATCCTTTGCGGAGACGCCTGCGCCGAGCTCACCTGTGAAGTTGACACGCATGGTCTGCGGCCGAGTCACGCGAAGCGTGCTGGTCGCCAACGCATGCTCTGCTTCGGTTGAGCCCACACCCCAGGCGAGGGCGCCGAGTCCTCCCAAAGTACAGGTGTGGCTGTCTGGGCAGATAAGTGACAACCCGGGTAATGCAATGCCCAGCTCTGGCGAGATCACATGCACAATCCCCTGCTCAGCATCAGCAATGTCAAACAGTTGAATGCCGGTTTCGTGAGCAGCATGGCGGGTTGCGACGATGAAATCCCGACCACTGGGCATGAGCGTATCGTCGCTGCGCCCTGGCAACGTATCGACAATGTGATCCATCGTGCAGAACGCGTGCTCGCGTCTGCGCACCGAGCGCTGTTTCTCAAGCAAGCCGTTCAAGGCCACACTGCCCGTTCGCTCGTGCAGGAAAATGCGGTCGACGTACAGTAGCGACTGGCGCTCTGACAGCGTCGTCACCTCATGTTCTTGCCATAACTTGTCAAAGAGCGTGGTGCCCACAGCGAACTCGTTAACCCCCTATCGGCCTCAGCGGCCCTAAAACTCGTCATCGACCCGGTACAACACCGAGTAAAAGATATATAAATATAACAATAAGCCTAATTAATGGGCGCTGGCAACACGGGGTTGGTCAGCGCGATCTCTATGGGCGCACCAGATGGCAACGTGACGATCCCACCCTCCACGGCACCGGCGGTGTTGGTGTAGGGCAATCGCCAAGGGAGAGGTGTTTTGAGACCCTCGGGATCGACGCTTAAGCTGACCAATATGACACCACCGCGTTCACCGTACGGGGCAGGTACCGCAGTTGCCTCGTCAGGGTATTGATCGATTTCAATGCCGTACCCATCAGACATGGAAACCAGCGCCAGGGGATGCAGAGTGTCTCCGGGCAGATCGTAGGCATCGGACAGAACGCCAATGCGATAGGGGATGGGTCCTACAACACTGTTGTCAAAGTGCCGCTGCCAGAAGGCCAGACTGGCCCCCAGATCCGGGCTGCCCATGACCATGATGAAGGTGTGGCCCACGGGCTCCGGGCTGGGCTGAGGCCTCAAGAACGACTTCGAGGGATCAATCATATGGGTGAGATAAAACAGCTCCCGATTGGGGCCAGTTACCTGCATCGCCAGAATATTTTTCTGCTCCGTCAAAAAGTCGGGGCCCTGCAAATGTTCAAATGCCGAATCAGGGAGCTCGGTCTCGAGCTTCTTGGGATCCTTCACCAGAAGCTCAATCGCGCTCCACCCCACTCGCTTCATGGGCACGTACCCCGAAGCATCCCCCTCGACCAGACGGAGTCCAACCTGCGGTCCCGAGCGCGGCATCATGGTGACAAAGCGAGCACCCACCAGTTCCGGTCGATCGATCGCCGCAGCCAGCTCGGCAGATATCACGCCCTCGTCTACTGACCGATAACCCAGATAATCCTCGTAGGCTTCCTGCGTCAGCGCCAGATTGTGTGCCAATAACCAGACCATCAAGATCGACTTCAACATAAGGTCACGTTCAATGTTTTGATTGGTAGAGATCGAGTCGCCCGCCATCGGGCGCGGTCACAGCGAAGCACTCACCACCCAACAGTCCCGGTAGATCTCGCTCTGCGAGCGGCTGGCAAAGCTGCGCTGACCACTCACTGTCGTTGATGGCAGCAAATGTCTCTGCCACATCCTCGCAAGGTATCGCGATTGCGCGTAGCCCGCGTCCGCCTGTATTTGGGACCTCTAAGCAAGGCAAGGGGTGTTCCGGCACCTCAATCAGCTCAATCGAGCCCGACATGGCTGCCTCTGGATGCGCAATGCTCAGGTGGATGCCGGCGGTTTCGACGGGATACTGCTCAAGCTGCAATACCCGGGGACCCTCCCCGGGCAGCGGGCCGGCATGATCGATAAACCGCTCAAATCCCAAGACCTTGAGAAAAGCGAGCGTTGCCTCGACGTTGCTCACCATCTGTGTGGAGTTGAACACATCGCTCATGCGGTCGAACTCGATGCCTTCTAGGGGTGGGCTCAGACGTTGCATCACGGCCATGACAATGCCGTCATCTTGAATGTACAGCCCCTCACTCGTGTGCACCTCGCCAAATTGCCAGGCAACTGCCGGGACCAACTCCCGCCAACCATGCGTGTGCAAAAAATCGCGCGCCCATTCGCTGTCCCAGGTGCGCATGTTGATGTCGAAAAGCCCGCCCGGGGTGGTCACTGCGCAATCCACAGGGCGAAGCACCGGCGTTGTGTTCGCAACGGGGAGCAACACGACCTCGCATGCACCGCTGGGCGCTACCCAGCGCTCGGCCGCTTGGGTCGCATCCGCGCCCCAAAAGTCAGCCGCATCGGCAGAAACAGGAGTACTTTGCTGGTGCCAATCCAGCGCAGCAAAAAATCCGCCCAGTTGAGGCGCGTTAGCGGTGGTGATCACCAC
>JACETJ010000100.1 GCA_013911345.1 Congregibacter sp. | reverse complement strand
TGACTGGCAGCCCAGCGATGCGTTATTGGAACTACTGGTGCTCAATCACGGGATCCCGAGATCGTTCATTGACGCCGCCACACACGCGTTTTTCCCCTCACAAGGGAGTGAGGCTGACACTCAGTTTCGGCAACATATACTCACGTGCTGGCGCGACAGCCAGGCGCAACAAGCAAAGCAACCGGCAGCGCACGCATTTGAGATAACCTCCCCGCCACCTTTTGGGCGGGACTGGACACCCAGCCACGACGCGCTCGACATCTTGGCTCAAGCAGGCATCGATATTGTGTTTGCGGAGTCGGTACGAGCAGAGTTCATCCTCTACTGGAGCGAGCGTGGCGGACCGCCAAGAGAGGTCAATAGCCGCTTCGTCGAACATGTGCGCCGGCGTTGGCTCAAGCACACCAGCCAGATGCATCACAGTACCGAACCCACGCGGATACCTCGCAACTGGCAGCCCGATGCATCAGTCTATGAGACGTTGCGGTTGGCAGGCATCAAAGAAACTGATGCCCGAGCCCTGCTCCCCGAATTTGTGATGTACTGGGTGGACAGTAATGAGGTGCATACCTCTTGGAATAGTAAATTCCTGCAGCACGTAAAACGCCAATGTCGTAGCGCAGGTTATGGAGAACAACATGGCGGAGAAACAGGACGCGGCGGCGCTGGCGGCGGCCATCGCTCAAAAGACCGAAGTCTCAGCGACGACCTCACCGACACCAGCTGGGCCAACTGATCCGGGAGCACCGCCGGACTCGCAGCTGGTCGAGGCGATCAATCAGGTTTTCGCGCTCTTTCGGTTGAACTACCACAACCAATATTACGCGGCCTGGTCCGATGCCGAGCAGGTAAGCCAGGTCAAACGGCTTTGGCTTGAGGCGCTCGACGCCTATCCCACTGCGGTCATACTGCGCGCCGCGCAACACGCCATCGAGCACAGCGACTATTTGCCCACGTTGAATCGTATGATCGAAGCATGTCGGCACTGTCTGAGTGATTTGGGCCTCCCCTCGCCCTACGACGCCTACCGACAAGCATGTCTGGCGCCCTCGCCCAAAACGGATGCGGCGTGGCAACACCCGGCGGTCTATCTTGCCGGGCGAGACAGCGATTGGTTTTTTCTAGCGAATGAGCGGGAATCAAAAACCTGGCCCGTCTATCGAGAACACTACGAGCGGTGGGTCAGTCGAGCTGCTCGCGGTGAAGTGTTGGAGGGTCCTGAGCGGGTTACGCTAGCCGCACCCACTGAGGAAGAACCCAGCGCGGAAGAGCAGGTCACGCATCTCGCGCGGCTAAGAAAAGAAATCGGTCTTTGATCAATCCCGCCTAAGCGCTCGGCTCTCAGCTCTCGGCGCCCCACATTGCGATCGCGTCTTGCACCAAACGCGCCTGATCTGACATCACACGCTGCTTGATCGTCATCAGGGAAGCGTCGGCCTCGGTGCACGCCTGCTCTAGCTCACGTGCGGCTGCCGACAGCATGAGCGCATGTAAATTGGCGCTAGTGCCCTTGATGCGATGCGCGATCTGCCTCAGTGCCTCGGCGTCATCATCGATATTTGCCTGTTCACTGGCGGCAACATCCGTGGCCAGTTCACCGACGAACTTGGAGAGCACGGTAGCGACGATTCGCTGATCGCCACCGAGCATGTCGAGTAAAGCGGCAAAATCAATGGGCGCGGGAATCTGGTTCATGCCGAGAACATCTCAGACGCACCCGCGATAAGGCGGGCACGCCAAATCAGTAACCGGCATAGTCGTCCCGGGCAAGATTTTCAAACCGCGTGAATTCACCCTGAAATGCCAGACGGCAGGTACCGATTGGACCGTTTCGTTGCTTGCCGATAATGAGCTCGGCCACCCCTTTATCTGGCGAATCCTCGTGGTACACCTCGTCTCGATAAATGAACATCACCACATCGGCATCCTGCTCGATCGCACCCGACTCTCGCAGGTCAGAGTTCACTGGGCGCTTGTTGGGTCGCTGCTCAAGCGCGCGATTTAACTGTGACAGTGCCACCACCGGACAGCGGAATTCCTTGGCGATCGCTTTCAGGTTTCGGGAGATTTCCGAAATCTCCGCTGTACGGCCCTCGCCAGCGCCAGCCACACGCATCAGCTGCAGGTAATCCACCATAATCATGGCCAGATCCCCATGCTCCCTCGACAGTCTGCGCGCCCTGGCCCTGACCTCTGTCGGCGTCAACGCCGGCGTGTCATCAATAAAGATCGTAGTCTCTTTCAACTTCGCCATCGCCGCCGACAACTTAGGCCAGTCATCCTGCTGCAATTTGCCCGTGCGCAGCCGCGTCTGATCGATCTTGCCCAGTGAGGACATCATCCTCACCACCAATTGCTCCGCCGGCATTTCCATTGAGAAAACGAGAATTGGCTTTTCCGTGTGTGCGGCAGCGTTCTCGACCAGATTCATGGCGAAACTTGTTTTACCCATTGAGGGACGACCCGCCACAATGACCAGATCCGATGGCTGCAGACCCGAGGTTTTCTTATCCAGATCAATGAAACCGGTGGTAAGACCGGTGATGTCACCACCCGTGTTGTAGAGCTCTTCGATGCGCTCCAGCGCACCCGTTAGCAGCGGGGCCATGCCTCGAGGACCACCCAGTTTCGGGCCGCTCTCCGAGACCGTCATGATGAGCCGCTCGGCTTCATCAACTAGCTCTTCCGCACTGCGACCCTCCGGGTTGAAACCCGCGGTCGCAATATCCTGCGCTGCACCAATCAGCTTTCTGAGCAGCGCTCGCTCCCGAACAGCACGGGCATAGGCGCTAACGTTAGCGGCAGTGGGCGTCTGCTCGACGAGATCTGCAAGATAGGTATGGCCGCCAGCAGCGTCCAGCTCGCCCGTTGCCAGTAGCCGATCGGCGACGGTGATGACGTCAATCGGTTCGTTACGATCAACCAGAATCGCGATCTGACGGAAAATCGCCCGGTGCTCAGGCCGATAAAAGTCGCTGGCATCAACCAGCTCGGCAATGACGTCCCAGCTCTCGGGTACCAACAAAATACCCCCTATGACCGAGCGTTCCGCCTCGACCGACTGGGGTTGCATGCGGATCCGCGAGATATCCGAATCCTGAGGTTTTACCGACTCCAAAGTGTCGCCTTATTCTGTGCCTGATCAGCCGGGGTGGCACCGAATCATCGATGCATAAACGCCGCCCGGCCGATTAGATTACCCGCGACCGAGGAGAACTGCCAGAAAAGATCTGTGCTGAGGGTTGGCGCCGCCAAAAACCGGGACGCCGAGGGTATTACGCGGGGCGGGAGCCCCGCAGGGCATTATTCAGCGACGATATGAATCGCAACAGAAGTCGAGACCTCTGCATGGACCTGAATCATGATCTCAAACTCGCCGAGCTCGCGGATCACGCCCTCAGGCAGTCGCACCTCCGCCTTGTCGACTTCGCAGCCAGCAGCGGTCAGTGCATCGGCAATATCCCGGGTGCCCACGGAACCAAACAGCTTGCCTTCCTCGCCAGCAGTCGCCGCGATCTCGATCGCACCCAGAGCGGCCAACGCCTCGCCGCGCGTCTCGGCGGCAGACAGCGTTTCTGCAGCTACCGCTTCCAGCTCCGCACGACGGGCCTCAAACTTAGCCACGTTGTCTTCTGTCGCCGGTACCGCCTTACCCTGCGGGATCAGGAAATTACGGCCGTAACCGGGTTTCACATCAACCTTGTCGCCCAGCGCACCGAGATTGCCAATGTTTTCGAGCAAAATGACTTCCATCGTTCCTTCCTCTGCTGGCCGCGTTAACGGCCGACTGCTATCGATTCCTGCTCGGCTGCTTAGGCGCCGCCAGAGCCTTTGCCAGAGGGACTCGCCCATCTGGCCCTAAAATCAGCGAATGCATCCACCAAGACACATCCCACCCAAACCCACTTCACCGGATCGAGCACGATCCACAGCACGTACATCAGAGTCAACCAAGTGAC
This sequence comes from Congregibacter sp., assembly GCA_013911345.1. Next base: position 1,743 of record JACETJ010000100.1, on the reverse strand, counting down.
CCCTTTGTTCGCCCGGGCTGCATAGGCATGCACCAATGCAAACCCTACGATGGTGAGCGGCATTACCGCTGCCGCGCTCCAGACCCGCCAATCGGGCCCCATCCACCACAATGCGGCTGCCGCGAGCGCCATGGCAATCACGGCGCCAGTAGGCAACCTCAGCTCGCGAAACTCGCCGCCAAATCCCCCCGGGTTGTAGAGGGCTGCCTGCCAGTAACGCCCCAGCAACAGGCTGAGCAAGGCAATCACCGCATTGCCCGTTGCCAACAACGCTGCAACCTGAGGGACCGCCAGCGAGTTGAACGCCAACTCTCCCGAACCCTCTTGCTGGAGGTCCTGCTCCAACTGGGCGAGGGCCTGATTAAATGTTGCCACCAGGTCCTCCAAAAACGGGCCATTCAGCAGGGTCAGCGCTATTCCACTGACCAGTGCCAGCGGCACGCTCGCCATGACTGCCAATGACAGGCTGACGCTTTCCCGGAGGACAACTGCCAGACCGTAGGCTCCCAGCAACAACATGGCACTACCCGTGTCGCCGGTCATGGCTGTGATGATCGCCGCGGGCAATAAAGCCCACAGCGCCAACCACCCGCCGGAAGCTGTCCCCTTTCTCAGGGTGACCAGTGCGATGGCCGCCGCACTGATCCAGCCAAATAACAGGCTGCCCGACCCCAGTACCGCGATGCCGAGCGCCTGCCACCGGCCGCGCATGATGAATTCAGCGAGGCCGCGCATCATTAACGCTTAGTTATGAGCGTCTGTGTAAGGCAGTAGAGCAAGGTAGCGCGCGCGCTTTACCGCCGTCGCGAGCTGCCGCTGATACTTGGCCTTGGTGCCGGTAATCCGGCTCGGTACGATCTTGCCGGTCTCAGAGACATACTGCTTGAGGGTATCCAGATCCTTGTAATCGATCTCGGTCACGCCCTCGGCAGTGAAACGGCAAAACTTTCTGCGTCGAAAAAAACGTGACATGGCTTATTCCTCGGTCGTTTCTTCAGTGGCTGCTTCCGGCTCCTCGGCAACGGGCTCCGGCGCCTCTTCCTGAGCAGGTGCCTCGGCCTTCTCGGCCGACGCACGGCGGGCGTCGTTGTCCTGACGCTCCTGATAACGGGCCTTGCGCTCCTTGTCTTCGCGCTCGGCCTTCATGATGAGGGACTCATCGAGCGCAGGTTCGTCACGGCGAATGACGAGGTTGCGAATGACGGCGTCGTTATAACGGAAGGTCGTGGTTAACTCTTCCATCGCCTCATTGGAGGCTTCGACGTTCATCAACACGTAATGCGCCTTGTGGATTTTATTGATGTGATAGGCCAACTGACGTCGACCCCAGTCTTCCAGACGATGCACAGTCCCGCCATCTTTTGTGATGACGTTGCTATATCGCTCAATCATTCCGGGGACTTGTTCTGACTGGTCCGGATGGACCATGAACACAACTTCGTAGTGTCGCACTCGCGTACTCCCTATGGTTTAGAGCCACCCGTCACGCGGTGTGGCAAGGAGGATGGGCCCATTTTCAAGACCCGACCAAATTTTGAGGGGCGCAGTCTACAAAGGCCTTTGTCGCTTTGCAACGTGGCAATTTGGCATCTGATTTCGCGCCGTTACGCCTTGTGGGCGCTACGCTGCCTGACCGCCTCGAACAGACACACCCCCGCCGCGACCGACACATTCAGACTTGAGACCGATCCTGCCATCGGCAATCTGACAATAAAATCACAGAGATCCCTTGTAAGACGGCGG
>JACETJ010000010.1 GCA_013911345.1 Congregibacter sp. | reverse complement strand
TGCTCTACACGCTCTCTGCGCTGTGGGTGTTTGGCAGTCAACTGGAGTTGCTCTGGTGGATAGGCGCCGTCATGGCGGTGGGTAATGCCGTCGGCGGCTGGCTCGGCGCCAAACTGACGCTGAAGGGCGGTGAGCGCGTGATCCGCTGGGTAGTCGTGTTTTCGATCGCCGGCATGATGGTGAAACTGATATGGTTCCCCTAATAGATGGCCCAAGGAGCGGCATTAACATGATCGACTGGACAAGGTGCTTGCGTCGCGCAGTCATCACCGTACTGTGTGTCAGTGTTCTGGGGTGCACCACCATGGAGGTAGACACTGCACCGGCAGATCGATTTGCCAGTAAGGGTTATGAGACTTTTAGTTGGCGGGCCGAGATCCCTGCCGGCGTCCCTCAGTCCATGGAGTCTCTCTATCGGCTAGCCGCAACTGTTAGAGAAACCGTTGCCGCAGAGCTCGAAAAGAAAGGCTATCGTTATCAAGACTCTGGCGGCAACTTTCTGGTGACGTATGCCTTTGGTGCGCGTCTAGAGGGTGGTGATATACCCGTGACACCTGAATTCGGACCCAATACGTCCGTCATCAATCGCAGCCCTGATCCCGCCGTTATGGATAACGCTTATGCCTTGAGCGGCCCGAGAGAGGTAGCGAGCTTAATGCTCAGTTTCGAGGATGGTGGCAATCTGGCGACAGTGTGGTCTGCGCGTATTAGCCAAGTTGTAGAAAACCAAAACCAGCCCAATCTGGACAAAGTGCGGCGCAAGCTTGAGTCAGGCGTCTCCAGAGCGCTCCGAGTATTGCCGGACGCTACGCGCTGAGCCCGTAGACCTCCGGATTCGCGCAAAAAGGCAGCGGCTCACCCGACATCCCCGCCTGCAGATTCTCGAGCGCTCGGGTGACCATCGCCATGCGTGTTGAGAACGTCGCACTCCCCACATGCGGCAGTAACACCGCACTGTCCAGGCTCAACAACGGATGATCCGCGGGCAATGGCTCGGCCTCAAACACATCAAGACCTGCTTTGAGGCGACCACTGGAAAGCGCCTCGATCAACGCCGCTTCATCGACTAGCGCACCGCGACCCGTATTGATGAGCGTGGCACCGGCGCGCATGCTCGCCAAGCGGCTGCGGCTGGCGACCTGGAAAGTCTCTGGTGTGAGGGCAGTGTGAAGGGACACGATGTCGCAACGAGTGAATAAATCGTCGAGGTCCACCATCTCGACACCTTCAATGGTTTTCGGTGTGCGGTTCCACCCCAGGATGCGGCAACCAAAACCGCGCAGGCGCCTCACAGTGGCCTCGCCGATTGGGCCTAAGCCAACAATGCCGACAGTCGCCTGACTGAGATCACGCCCCAAGAGCAAGTCGGACTGCCAGCCTTTAGACCATTGCCCGGTTCGCATCCATCGATCAGCCTCAGCGATGCGGCGCGTTGTAGCGATCATCAACCCCACCGCCAAGTCCGCAGTGCTATCCACCAAAACGCCTGGTGTGTGCCCTACGGGAATGCCGGCATCGGTAGCGGCCGCCAAATCAATATGGTCAACACCCACCGAAATCGTCGAAATGACCTTCAATTGCTCAGCGCCCGCTATGACTGATGCACTGATCGGCGTAGACAGCGCACAAAGCAAACCGCGGGCATCGCCAAGCCACTCCTGCAAATGGGCCTCAGGCATTGCATCCGGTGCCGCCCACGCCATCACTTCGAAATGGCTCTGAAGCGGCACCACAATATCCTCGGGTAGATCCAGCGTGATGACACACTTGGGCTTCACTGCACTCCCCCCGCTGTCTCTGCCGTGACTGGCGTGTGCTGGGAAACCAGCTTCGCTCCGAACGTGAGCGACCAGGTCACGACGAACAGAACCACTGCGCTGGTGCCGAGCCAGGCCAAATCAAAACCTCCCTTTGCCAGCAGCGCCGATGCCACCAATGGGCCAAGGATCCTCCCGCAAGCGGCAGCGGATGCAGTAATGCCAAAAAACTGCCCTCGGGAGGCGGCTGTAACCAAATGACTGGCGATGGTATTCAACACCGGCAGGCACAAGGTGGCGGCGGAGAAAACTGTCAGGCCCAGTAAGCCCATGAACCAGGCGCCATCGGCAGTCGCCGACAACGCCAGCGAACCACTGAAGCACACGGCCGCCCCTCGTAGCACCCAGAGATTGCCGAACCGGTCCGTCATCAGGCCTAGAATATTGCCCTGAGTCAGCACCATCACGATACCGATCAAGCCAAAAAACAAGCCCACCTCCCGCGCCTGCCAGGCGAGCCCGTCGGCCACCCAAAGCGGAAAGAGATATACGGAAGCGCTGACCGCACAGGTATGAAAACAAAATTGGCAGATAAACAGTGGCAGCCCCGGCCGCTGTAATGTCTCTCTCAACGTGACGCTTGTGGCATCAGTGCTGTCCGGCTCGCCATTATCAGCACCTTCCCGAGCGTCAGGCAGTAACGCAAATGCGAGCGCCGCGGCGATAGCTGACAGCGCGCCCGCCACAACACAGGGTAAGGCAAAATCAGTCTCACTTCTGGCCAATACCCCGCCAATGACCGGGCCCAATATCAGACCGACGCCGAACGCACGGCCGATCAGGCCCATCGCTCTGGATCGCTGGTCTGGCGCACTGGCATCGGCGATCAGGGCTGTGGCGACCGACACGCTGCCTGCCATGATCCCCGCAACTGCGCGAGAGGCATAGACCATCCAGAGCGTATCTGCGATCGCCAGCAAAAAATGTGACAGTGCTCCACCCAACAGGCAAATCCCTAATATGTGGCGCCTGCCAAAGTGGTCGGAAAGCTTTCCCCAAATCGGCGCCACAATCGCCGCAGCCACGCTGTAAGTCACCAGAATGAAAGCAATGTCATCGGTACCGCCACCAAGCTGGGGCGACAAGAATGGCAGTATCGGGATGACAATACCGAAGCCGATCAGGTCGACAACAATGACAAAGAACACCAGCCACGCCAGAGACTGCTGGCGGGCGCGATCAATGAAACGGGTCACGACTCGGTCCAGCGATGCGTTCCAGAGACCGAAATGTCGAAAAGGTCCAGCGCGCGCGCCACGCTCTGGGTGATGACCGCTTCCAGCGTGTCGGGTTTCGCATAAAAGGCAGGCACAGGGGGTGACACAATCGCGCCCATCTCCGTCACCGACACCATATTTCGCAAATGCCCCAAATGAAGCGGGGTCTCTCGGACCATCAAAACCAAACGTCGCCGCTCCTTGAGTACCACATCGGCGGCGCGGGTCAGTAGCGAGGAGGTCACCCCGGAAGTGATCTCCCCCAGTGTTCTGATCGAGCAGGGTGCCAGCAGCATGCCCCGCGTGCGAAATGAGCCACTCGCAACCGATGCACCCACGTTGCGGACAGGGTGGTAGACATCGGCAAGTGAGCGAATCTCGTCTACCGACTGATCGAGCTCATGATGCACAGTCAGCTCGGCAGACTTACTCATAATCAAATGTGTTTCGATCGGTAAATCCCGGAGTAATTCCAGCGCCCGAACACCATACTGCACGCCAGAAGCACCACTGATACCAATGATCAACCGGTCCACTGGTTGGCTGGCGTCACTCTCAGCCATTGAGGATCCCAACGCTGCCAATCGGAAGGGCAACCCATGCGCTGATCTCAGGACGCATTTTTGAACTCTTCGAGCATCGACATCATCTTTTCATGAACCTTGTTCACCGCTTTCAGGGGCCGGACCATCACTTTGAACTCACTGATCTGATTATCGACCACCTGAATCATGTCGATGCCGTTGACATGAATGCCATCGAGGGTGCACTCAAACTCCAACACCGCAACGTCTTCGTCTCGAACTTCCCTCACATAGCGAAAGTCTGTATTGAAGACCTGTCCAGCAGCGCTGAGGTAGAGATGCGTGATATCTCTGCCCTGCTGGGGCGTATGGACCACTGGTGACCAAAAAACACAGTCTGGCGCTAGGAGGTCATAAAGCCCGTCAGTGGAGCCGGTCGCCATCATTTCGTGCCAGCGATCTATGGCGTTCGCAGATGTGTGTGTCATCGCTCTTTCCTCAGCGCAACCGGATGTCGAATGCCAGTCATCTGGCTGGGTTCCGGTGGGCTATCTTGGTGCAAATCCTGCTGTGCCGCCAGCCGCATTTCGTATGCCTGCTGACCTCTCAGTCTGTCTGCCCGAAGCAGTTGTCTCTGATAGTTCTTGCGTCGATGTTGGCTGATCAGTTGCTGAAACCGCCTATCGTCCTGCTCTCCTGAGAGCCACGCCTCGACCTGCGCAATGTCAATTCCCAGCCGGTAAGCTATGCGAGATGGCCGAATACGATGTACGTGAAACTCCGCCACCAGATCGATCTGCTGCTCTAGGGTCAAGGTGCATTCGCAGGCATAGCCCATGGGAGGATTCGGCCTCCGGCTATCAGATGTCAGCATGGTTCTCTCTTTGTATGAATTTCGATGCTGGGTGGAGCGGTATTGTGACATAGCGCCCAGAACCGTGATCCTGCCATACTCTACTGCAATTGATGTCGAAACGACTGTCAGCAGGGTTTGACAATGGCCTGGCCCACAGAGGGGCTGGCGTTGTGAGTTGAATTCCGCTATCACGCCGCTCCGTTCGGCAGCCTGTCGCAACGGCAACCTGAAGCCTTGGAAAGGAATGCGTTTTTCTCGTGACCATTGATCGCCAACAGACATCCAGCGCACTTCGCCGGACCAAAATCGTTGCGACTATAGGGCCTAGTAGCCAGAGCCAGGACATGATCGGGCGCCTGCTTGGAGCGGGGGTAGACGTTTTTCGCCTCAACTTCAGCCACGGAAGTCAGGCAGATCATGTGCAGGTCGCTCGGCACATCCGTCGGCAAGCGGGTCATCATGGGCGCTATGTGGGCATCCTCGCCGACCTTCAGGGCCCAAAAATCCGAATCGGCGGCTTCGCTGACGGCGCGGTGATTTTGCAGGCTGGAGATCCCTTCCAGCTGAGCCTCTCTATCGCGCCAGACGCCGGTGATCAGCGAGGCGTTTCGGTGGAGTATGAAGCGCTGCCCTCCAGCGTGGAACAAGACGACGTATTGCTGCTCGATGACGGCAAACTCCGACTACGAGTCGATGATGTGACTGAGAGCACTGTTGACTGCACCGTTATCGTAGGCGGCCGATTGAGCTCCAGAAAGGGTGTGAACAAATTAGGGGGTGGCCTGGCCGCACCAGCACTCACTGAGAAAGATCTTGATGACATCAAGGCAATGCCAGACATAGAGCCAGACTTTGTGGCGGTATCCTTTGTCTCCAGCGCAGACGACATCGCTTATGCGAGGCAACTGCTGGCCGATCAGGGGCTCAACCCGGCCATCATTGCCAAGATCGAGCGTGCCGAGGTGGTGGCGGATACCGAGTTACTGAACAGCATCATTGATGCTAGCGATGGCGTTATGGTGGCGCGAGGCGATCTGGGTGTCGAGGTCGGAGATGCGCAATTGATCGGTATTCAGAAAAATCTGATTTCCACCACCCGCAAGAGGGATCGCATGGTCATCACGGCCACGCAAATGATGGAGTCCATGATCAGCAATTCCATGCCAACCCGGGCAGAAGTGTTTGATGTGGCTAACGCTGTGCTGGACGGCACAGACGCCGTCATGCTGTCTGCCGAGACCGCAGTGGGCGACTTTCCGGTGGAAGTGGTTACCGCGATGGCTGACGCCGCGCTAGGCGCGGAACAACACCCCGTGGCTCGCACCTCCAAATATAGACTGGACCGTGAATTCTCAAGCGCGCAGGAAACCATAGCCCTTTCTGCGATGTATGGTGCCAACCACTTTAGCGGTATGCGGGGCATCGCATCACTGACGGAGCGCGGCACCACGCCAACAATGATGTCGCGGTTGAGCTCCGGCCTGCCCATCTTCGCGCTAAGCCGTCGAGCCGACACACTGCAGCGACTGGCGCTATGCCGAGGCGTTATTCCCCTGTTTTTCGATTTCACTGCCTTCGCACCGCAGGATCTCGAGGCGCGCACCATCGAGTTTCTGGTCGATGGCGGCTTTCTGGCCCGCGGCGATTACGTTCTTTTGACCATGGGTAGTACGCATGGAGAAGCCGGGAAAACCGACAGAATGAAAATTCTCCCCGTTGAATAGCCGCTTAGAGGCCTATACAGCGCCGTCAAACACACAAAAAAATTCATCTGCGCTCGCTCGTCAGAGTGCTACACTGCATGCGCTGGAGTTCCAGCCCGCTTTTTGCTGAGCCACTGTAGTCTTCGGTCTTCGGTATTGTTCCATCAAGCGCAAGCGCCCATCAGGGCATATGAAAAATCGTTAATACAGGTAGTAGAAAACATGTCAACAGTTACGGGTACCGTGAAGTGGTTCAATGAGACCAAAGGCTACGGTTTTATCGCACAGGAAGATGGTCCGGATGTCTTTGTACACTTCAGCGCCATTCAAGGCGACGGGTTCAAAACCCTTAGTGATGGTCAGAAGGTTGAGTTTACGGTCACAGATGGCCAGAAAGGCCCTCAAGCCGAAAACGTCCATCCTCAGTAAGGCACCTTATGGGAGCTAGCCTCCCAACTTCGGTTAAGCTCGGAAGTTAAAAAGCGTAATCGGCTGTCGTCGCCGTAGCTCAGTTAGCGTTACACGGCGGCAGCGCAGTGCAGTATCGGACGCGTCCGTTCAGGGACGCCCGCGCGAGCGGGCGAGTGACTGGTGTTGTCGCGGCATATACCAAAAGACTAAACAAAAAAGGGCCTATGTAGGCCCTTTTTTATTGTCTGCGTGGGTGACGACTAAAAGAGGTCTTTTTCCAATTCTAGCTGGCGCTCTTCTTCACTCGTTACATAGGCGATCCACTGACGCGCATATTTTTCGGATCGCTCGTCTTTGCCGGCATCCCGGAACGCTTTGCGTGCTTTGTCATACTCACCCAAATTGAAGTAGGACATACCGAGCACCAGCCGTGCCTGATCGGGTCGCTTCACACCGCCCTTTTTGAGGCCCTTTTGCACCGAGTCGGCGGCCTTAGAAAACTGATCGCCGTCTAGGTATACATTGCCCAAACGAACGTAAAGCTCACCCTCGTCTGATTTCGCCGCGGCCTTTTCCATCATCGGTATCGATTTTGCTACCTCTCTGGCTTGCGCCCAGGCGCTACCCGCCAGCTCGTAGTTCTTTGACTTGTCATCCACCAGCTCGTCAGAAAACCCTTTCTGCATGACAGAGCCGGCGAAATAGGGCGCTTCAGCATTCAGATAAAGATACGCCATGGTCACCACCTCGCTGGAACGATCGAGGAAGCCCTGTTCGTAAGCTGCCTCCATTAACGCGAGTTGCCGTGGCTCATCTTTTTTCTCGCCATAGAGATGTGAGGCCTGAACCCAGTACTGCTTTTTGGGGTAATAAATAATCAGCGTGTTCAGCACGTCTAACGCTGAGTCGAAGTCTTCGTTGTCAAAGTACAGGAATCGCGCGAGGTTATACCATTGTTCTTTGGGCAGTTTGCCTTCCGACTCATGCATCCCAATCGCTGTCTCGACATTCTCAAGCGCAAGGTCGTAGCGCTTGATTTGGTAGTAGCCCTGCGCCAGCAATACATACGCCGTGGCGTTGGGTTTTTCGTTCATTTCGAACCAAACCAGCAGCGCGTCAATACCCTGCTGCCATTTCTCCTGAACAAAGTACAACTGCGAAACGGTAAATCGGGTGTTGATCTCCATCGCCAGTGGAATATCTGGCTGGGCGATGACCTGCTCGTAGTAGCGCAGGGATCCAGCGTAATCTTCTCTGGCGTAACTCAAAAAGGCGTGAAGATTGTAGACGTTCGCCAACTCGTAGCTATTCAACGCCTTCTTACCATCCACCGAGATCATGTCGTTAAGGATGTCCGCTGCACCGGCATAGTCTTTCGCTTCTGCAAGCGTCTGGGCCTCCGCAAGCCGCTCATAAACCTTGTTGCGTAGCGCGGGGGTTCTGCGCGTTTCCCGCGTATCTTTCTTCTTTTCCTGAGCGACTGCTTCGGGAAACACCGCGCCGGGCACAGCCTGATTCAAGACAAGGGCCGCACACAGAGCGAGCGCGGTAAAGGCTGACGCACGCATAAACGAAACGATCATAGATTCAGCCCTCATATCAGTTTTCCAACTCATAGGTGAATTTGTTCTGTACGCCTGCCACTTCAATCGCCTCTCCATCAACGACTCTGGGCTTGTACTTGAACTTCTCAGAAGCCTTCAGCGAGGCACGCTCAAATATCCCCTTGGGCTGACAATCGACAGCAAAGGGGTCCCTGATGGAGCCAGTTTTGGTCACCGTATATTCAATGATGCAATAACCCGTGATGCCACGTGTCTGCGCGCGACGCGGGTAGATTGGCGCGACTTTCACAATCGGCAAGTACTCACCATCGCCAGACGACATGCCTGACGTGTTCAGGTTCAAATTAATGCCAGTGGTAGGTGCGTTGTTAGCGACGTTCATGTCCAGCTGGGTATCAAACTGAATCGGCTCAAGCTCTGGCGGCGGCTCCTCGGGATCGTCCGGTTTTTCAGGCTTCACCTCATTAAGATTGGTTTCAATCGTTTTATCCGGCACCACGATGTCCGCGATCTTGCGCGCTTTAACATCTTCCTGTTTGAAATCGCGGCTGACCAAGCTGTGCATAATGAAAAACAATGCAATCGCCACGGGGACAGCAAGCGCGGCACTGACAGCAATACGAGCCGAACTACCCATAACCATCAAGCCTCTTCATCCGTCGATATACACGGCGGCGCCGTGAGAACCGGTCGCACGATGTCGATAAGATCTTCGACCACGTACGCGGGCGTCTCCCGATCGACCTGCACCACTATATTTGCTTGAGGCGCCTCTTTCTTTGCGGCTTCTGCCGTACGCAGCGCTCGATCAAGCGGCAACTTGTTCTTGTTGTAGAAAATATCGCCATTGGCGTCGACGGCAAAGATGATTGTGCCGCGCTCGCATGCCTCCTGAGTAGAGGCCTGAGGCTTGAGCAACTCAACGCCTGGCTCCTTCACGAAGGACGAAGTAACGATAAAAAAGATCAGCATGATGAACACGACATCAAGCATCGGTGTCAGGTCAATCTGACTTCCTTCTTCCGCCGCAGCCGATCTGGCTTGATCACGCATACTCATAGTCTCACCCTTTACCGATCTGACGCCCAATTCACAGCGCCCACACCGGACTCGCGGGCGGCATCAGCCACGTCAACCACAATGCCTGCCTCAGCACCCTTCTCCACCTTTATCGTTACGGGTGCTTCAGGGTCCTCGGCCAGCAGCCGTTGAATATTAGCGCGCACAGCGCGGATATCGACGCGGCGGTTCTCCATCCAGATTTGGTTATCCGACGCGACCTCCACCAAAATACTGGTCGAATCTTCTGGATCATCAGGCTGGTTATCATCAGGCCGGTTGACCTCGACGCCCGCCTCCTTGATAAAAGACGCCACGACAATAAAGAAGATCAACATGATAAACACCACGTCGAGCATCGGCGTCAGGTCTATTTCCGCCCCGCCTTGTTCCTGTTCTTTCGCTATTTTCCGCATAACTTCCTCAACCTAAAGACAGGATCAATGATCCGAGGTCAATTGATCTGTCAGGAGCTGCTGCTCCCGGTTGGTTATTCGCTGGAGGTAGGTGTTGGCAAACAGGCCAGAGAGCGCTGCAACCATGCCAGCCATCGTTGGGATCGTCGATCGCTCCACACCGCCGGCCATTGACTTGGCATCGCCACCACCCGTGACAGCCATCACGTTAAAGACCTCGATCATGCCAGTCACGGTACCCAGCAATCCAAGCAGCGGACACAGCGCCACGCAGGTCGCAATGACGCTCATGTTGTCATTGATCAGCTCGCGGCTCTCCGACAATAAGCGCTGACGAATCTTCTTCGCATTCCAAGACTTGCGCTCACTGCGGCCTTCCCAGGCATTGACTACCGCGGTCCTATCCGCCTTCCAGACAGAAGTGAAGTACCACACCCGCTCAAAGATCAGGGTCCACATAAAGAACACGAGTGCGGCAATTAGCCACAGAACGTTCCCGCCCTTTTCCATGAAGGCAAGAATGACCTCGAAAATTCCCATCGACAGCTAACCTCCCGGGCAATCAGTTATGCGCGCGTTCGGAGTGCTCTGCCACGATACCTGTCGCTTGCTCGTTCAGGACGTGGATGATGCGCTGCGAGCGACCATTCACTACTGTATGAAGCAGGACTGTCGGAATCGCCACCAGCAGACCCAAAACCGTCGTCACCAGTGCTGACGAAATACCGCCAGCCATGGCCTTGGGATCACCGGCACCAAAGATCGTGATCGCCTGGAAGGTAATAATCATACCGGTCACCGTTCCGAGCAGACCCATCAGCGGCGCAACTGCCGCGATGATCTTCAACAGCGTCAGACCTGACTCGAGCTTCGGTGTCTCGCTAAGTACGGCCTCAGCCATTTTCAGCTCTAAAGTCTCGGGATCCATGTTGGGGTTGGTCTCATGAACCTTGAGCACACGCCCTAACGGATTGTCATCACGTGCTGAGTTCGACTTGAGCTGAGAGGACACTTTGCCGCCCACTGCCGTCAGCACGATCAATCGATAGATGGCGAGAATGAAAGCGAAAGCACCTACTGCCGTAATGGCATAGCCCACATAGCCGCCTTGGTGCCAGCGCTCTGAGATTGTCGGGCTGTCAATAATTGCGGCGAGGAATGAGCCACCCGTCGGGCCAGTCGGGTCAATACCAAACTGCGTCAGGCCAGACTGAGAGCCTGCCAAATCCTCTGCCTGTGAGTTGAAGCCACCACCGGGCTGACGAGGCAACTCGGAGAGCTTGTCTATATTAAAAGACAGATAGTTGCCGTCGGTATCGATGATGTTAAAGGCACCTACCCGGACGACCTCTCGCTCACTGAGCTCACCCGATGGGGTCGCAACCTGAGCACTGAATCGGCTCACCTCGCCCTGCTCGCGAATTTCACGCAGCAGCTCGAACCAGACACGCTCGATCTCCTCGATACTGGGCAATTGATCGGAACCCGACATCTTGGCAATCAGGCCCTTCAAAAAGCCCTCACGGCCCGGATATTCCGAACTCACGAGAGACACCTCGACGTTAGAGGCCAGATCTCCCGATGCGGCCGTAAGGTGACCAAACAGCTCAGACAATGTCCCCAGACGCTCGCGCAGCTGCTCCTGCTTCGCAGCAATCAACAGTTCGTTTTGTTCGAACTGCTTCTCGAGCCTTGCGGAGCGACGCTCCTCGCGAACGCGCTCTTCTTCAGCGCGCTTTAGGGCTGCGGCCTGATTCGCTTTATCCTGTGAAAACCGGTCTTCACGGGCCTTGTTCTCGGCAGAAGCGCGAGCCTGACCCTGCTTGACCAGATCAAGAAGCTGATCGAGGTTTTCCGCGGCGATTTCCTGCGGCGTCGGGGGCGGGGGCGCCTCTGGGTCAACTTCCGCGTCCTGAGCCCAGGAAGCGGGCACAGTTAACGCACAAGCCAGCGCGAGGGCAGATACTTTTAGCAATGAAGAACGCATGTCAGTTCGCCTCCGGCGCAGATACAGGCATGTTTAACAGCTCGATCGTCGCCTGCTTCTTGGCGATTCGAACCCCTTTGCGGACCGCGGCAGCATAATCGCCGGCGGACAGCTCTTCCCAAGTCTGTGCGTCTTTATTCCACGCACCCGTCTCGGCTCCGTCTGTGCTCTGGTAAACCAGCGCCACCCGACCAATGCGGAGAATATCCACCTCTCGGTCAATACCACCGAGCGCGATCGTGTCGGTATAGGCTTCGATGCCTCGACCGTACTGAAGCTCAATTGAATACAGCTCCAAGACCTGACGGAAAGCTTCTGCAGACGTCACGTCGGAGCGATCCATATTCGCGCGGACCGCCTCGATATTCCCTAGGCGCGTGTCGAGATCAAACGGCATGTCAAGATTGATGAACTGTTCGAGCCCATCAAGCATGCGTGTCACCAGCGGCGGGATCTGGCGCTGGATCACCGACGCTTCGGCAATCGACGCGTCGATATCGCGGATGCGCTTCTCCTGATTGGCGATCTGGCGCTCAAGCCGTGCGTTGTAGACCTTGAGTCCGTCGACCTGCTTTACCACCGTCTTGTAGTCGGTCAAGAGGCTGGCGGTCTCATCTGCCAGCCGATCAATCTTGGCCTGAGAGGCCTTCGCTGCCGCAGTACGTTCCTTTCCTACCTCCACGATAGGGTCGATGGTCTGTGCGCCTGCAATAGACGCACTGCCGCCGACGCATACCGCCAACAGTAGGGTTTTTAGTCGAGTCGTAGTCATGGGGTTGATGCTTCCTCTCAAGAGCAAATCGGGGTGTGGGCACAGACCGCAGTCGGCCCCTCACTGAACCTTAAAATCAGTGGCGTTCTTATTTAATGGGTCGCCATCGAGTTGGGGGAGGGAATTTACCGTGTACGTTTCTGCAACGCAAATGGTTTCACGGTAACGCCGCCACTCAAAATCAGGCATTTTGAGGTGGTTCCAATTCGACAATGGCGAAGGCGTGGCTGTTGCCCCCTTCGGCGGCATACTCATTCCTTGAGATCTCAGTCCACCCAGACACTAAATCGAGATCGAAGACCACATCTCCAGACACCTCGCCCCGCACGCGGGTGAGCACCACTCTATCGGCTCTCGCCAAGGCCAGCCGGTAGATTTCTGCGCCACCGACGACCATCACGGCGTCAGCTCCATCAATCAGTGTCTGCTCAAATGCCCGCTCCAACGCGTCCTCGAGGGTATGACACGTCACAACGCCCTCATGCGACCATGCTTCATCTCTGGTAATCACAATGTTTGTCCGGCCAGGCAACGGAAATCCCACGCTCTCAAAGGTTTTGCGGCCCATGATGATCGGGCGCCCTATGGTCGTTCGCTTGAAGTGCCGAAGATCATCCGGCAGTTCCCACGGCAGGGCATCGCCCTTGCCAATCACGCCATTTTCGGCGGCAGCCAGCACCAACACTACCGGGACATCATTTTGGTCATGCTGCAGAGTCATATAGCGACGGGAGCCGGGATATTGGGGGACGGGTCATAACCTGTGAGCTGAAAATCCTCAAACTGATAGTCATAAATAGAGTCTGGTCTCCTGAGAATCTCCAGTGAAGGCAGCTCGCACGGCGACCGCGCCAATTGCGTACTGACCTGTTCACCGTGATTACTATATAAATGCGCGTCCCCAAGGGTTACCACGACTTCGCCAACCGCCAGATCGCACTGTTGCGCCAGCATGTGAACGAGCAGAGCCACCGAGGCAATATTGAAGGGCAGACCCAGAAAGACGTCGCTGGACCGGATGTAGAGCTGAGCTGAAAGCGCACCCCTGCCCACATAAAATTGGTATAGAAGGTGGCAGGGTGGCAGCGCCATGCGGCCAGCACGCACGTTATCCTGAGGGGTCACTGTCTCATCTGGCAGGTATTCGACGTTCCAGGCGTGAAAGAGGATGCGCCGGCTTTCCGGCCTATTTTTCAGGCAATCGACGACATAATCGATCTGGTTGATGCTGCCGCCGTCGCGGGTGGGCCAGGCATGCCACTGAGCACCGTAAAGCGGCCCCAGATCACCCTCCTCAGTCGCCCACTCATCCCAAATACTCACACCATTTTCGCGCAACCAGCGCGTGTTGGTGTCACCACTGAGAAACCAGATCAACTCATTCACCACACTTTTGAAGTGCACTCGCTTAGTGGTGAGAATGGGAAAGCCCTGAGTCAGATCAAAGCGCAACTGCCGCCCGAACACTGAGCGAGTGCCTGTGCCTGTGCGGTCGCCGCGATCGATCCCGTATTCGCGAATGTCGTTCAGTAAGTCGAGATACGCCTGCATGAACCCCTCATCGAGTTTTTGGGCGGTAAGCCCAGTACAGTAAACACAACCCTGCTACCAGCATGGGCACACACAGTAGCTGCCCGCGGGTCATCCAGCCCAGTGCGTCGAAGCCAATATGGGCATCGGGCTCCCGGAAAAACTCCGCAACAAAACGAAGCGCTCCGTAACCGACCAGGAACACGCCCGACACCGCCCAAGTGGGCCGCTGTTTGCGGCTAAACCAGAGCAATACCAAGAACAGCAGGCATCCCTCAAGCGCAAATTGATAGAGCTGAGAGGGGTGGCGTGCGAGACCCAATGGATCGTTTGGGAAGATCATAGCCCAGGGGACGTCAGCAGGCCGACCCCACAGCTCCTGCCCAATAAAATTACCCAGTCTGCCCAAAGCGAGTCCCACCGGCGTCAGCGGCGCGACAAAGTCCATCAACCGACCCCACTGGATCTGGCGCTGGCGTGCGAAGAATGCCATAGCCGTCAGCACGCCCAGCAACCCACCGTGAAAGGCCATTCCGCCTTCCCAGACCCGAAACAGCCACATCGGGTCCGAGGCCAGCCGCTCAAAACCGTAAAAAACAGCGTAGCCAAGCCGGCCTCCTATGACCACGCCCACCGCGGCATAGAAAATTAGGTCATCTACCTGCGCCCGCGCCAATGGGGAGTGGGGCTGCTCACACCGCCGCCGTGCTAGCCACCACGCGAACGCAAAACCAGCAATATAGGTCAGCCCGTACCAGTGGATTTTGATGGGTCCCAATGCAAGCGCTACGGGATCAATGTCAGGGTAAGGCACCATTTATACGTCGCCTCCGCGGCGCAGGAACACGTCAAGGCCTCGGTCGCTCAGCGCCAGATCCAACGCCGTAACGACCTCCTGAGCGGACCTTAATGGCTGTATGGTCGCCATTAGCTGCTCCAGTTCGGCACGGCTGAAAGCACTCAAGATGCGCTTGATCACTGAAAGACTGCCCGCATTCATGGACAACTGGTCAAACCCCATGGCTACCAAAAGAGGCGCTGCCCGAGGATCTCCAGCCAGCTCGCCGCAAATGCTGACCGAGCGGTTGTGCTTGTGGGCGGCAGTAATGATATCTGCAAGGGCTGTCAGGACTGCGGGATGAAGCGACTGATACAAATCAGCCACTCTCGCATTGCCGCGATCCACGGCCAGTAAATACTGGGTCAAATCGTTGGAGCCCACCGAGAGGAAATCAGCTTCTTCTGCCAACGGTCCCGCCAGATACACGGCGGCGGGCACTTCAATCATCACGCCTATTGGAGGGAGCCCCGCGCTGAAACCTTCGCTCATGACCTCAGCATGGCAACGCAAAATCAATTCCCGGGCGGATCGCAACTCATCTATTGCTGTCACCATGGGTAACAGAATGCGGAGGTTATCGAGCCCCTCGTTGGCCTTCAGCATAGCCCTGACCTGCGTCAGAAAGATCTCCGGGTGGTCTAGGGTGACCCGTATACCGCGCCACCCCAGAAAAGGGTTTGACTCTTCTATCGGAAAATACGGCAGTGCTTTATCGCCGCCAATGTCCAGCGTTCGCATGGTAACGGGAGATGGATGCAAGGCTTCCAGCTGCTCGCGGTACAGCTGGCGTTGCTCCTCTTCACTGGGGAACCGATCGCGCAGGAGAAAACTCACTTCGGTGCGATACAGCCCGACACCCTCAGCACCAAACTCCCTCGCGCGCTGCACATCGGCCGCAACACCTGTATTGACCCACAGCGGAACAGCGTAGCCGTCAGATGTCGCCGCCGGTTGCTGAGCCAGCGGCGCCAGCTCTTCGAAAAGAGCCTCATCCTCCGCCAATAAACCCTGAAATCTCGACAGCAGATCGGGATGCGGATTCACATAGACGCGGCCGTTATAGCCGTCCACTACCAACTGTCGATCGGGCAGCTGCTTGAGTGGCAGGTCCTCCACACCCACGACGGCCGGGATACCCATGGCCCTTGCCAATATCGCGGTATGGCTATTGGCACTGCCACGCATCGAAACAATGCCCACCAGCTTGTCGCGCGGGATTTCTCCCAGTGCGGAAGCGGTGAGCTCCTCGGCCACCAACACAGTGGCTTCGGGGTAATGCGCCTCCTCCCGGTCTGCGTCCTGTAAATACCCCAGCACTCGGGTACCGAGATCACGAACATCGACCGCTCGCTCGCGCAGATAAGAGTGCTCCATGCGCTCGAAGTGCCGGATGTGACGAAGCATGACCTGGCTCAACGCGCCCTGAGCCCATTCACCTGCCTTAATCAGCGCCGCCACCTCTCCCCCTAACGCAGAGTCATCCAGAATGCTCAGGTAGACGCCAAACAGCGCGCGATCCTCAGGACCCAGCTCATCCTCAAGGTTTTCGGCAACCTGCTGAATGTCTGCACGCACACTGGCGAGCGCTTCTCTGAAAGCTTTTAGTTCGGCGCGCCGGTCCGTTGCTTCCCGGGAAGGCACGGTCTGTAAATCGGCATGCGGTGAAATCCAGGCCGCCGTACCAATACCAATCCCAGAGCAAGCGGCAACGCCCGACAAGCGCGCACCGCCCTCCGCATCCTCCGCCACCGCCGGCGCCTGGCGGATCACACCTGCCAGCTCTGCATGGGCGATAAGGCCTGCCAGCTGCGCTGATACGGTGATCAGGAACGCCTCCTCGTCTTCCGAGAATCGACGATGATCTCCCTGCTGCACCACCAACACGCCGAGCAAGTCGCGCTGGTGCACGATAGGCGCGCCAAGAAAGGCGTTGAAAGGCTCTTCCCCTAACCCTTCCACCAATTGAAATTGAGGATGAGCGCTGGCGTCGTTCAAATTGAGGGGTTCCTCACGAGTAGCGACCCAACCCACCAGACCCTCATCAAACCCCAAGCCAAACTGGCCAACCTTCTCAGAATTCAACCCTTCGGTTGCGCGAAAGACCAGCTTTCGGCTCGCCTTGTCGTGGAGATAAATCGTGCAGACATCGGTGTGCATGGCAGCCCTGACCTGGGCGACGATCAGAGCGAGCGCATCTTCGAGTGAGTCAGCCGCATTGACGTCCTGAATCAAGCGGCGCAATACCTCAAGCATTAACGCTGCCTCCGCCGCCTGCGATTACTGTGTGATTTAGGCGTTAGCCGACCCGCTAACTGAGTCAGCGCCTGCCGGTATACGTCTTGCTTGAAATCAACCACCGCCGTCACCGGATACCAGTAACTGACCCAGCGCCAATGATCAAACTCGGGGTCATCATGGGCATCCAGCGCGATATCGCTCTCAGTGCCGGTCAGTCGTAGCAGGAACCAGATCTGCTTCTGGCCAATGCAGATCGGGTTCTCTGTTTTACGAATAAATCGCTTGGGCAAGCGGTAATGCAGCCACCCTTGGGTGCGACCAAGCATTTCCACTGACTCAGGGCGAAGCCCCACTTCTTCCTCCAGCTCGCGATACATAGCCGCTTCCGGGCTCTCGTCACGGTGCACGCCACCCTGGGGAAACTGCCATGAATCGCGGCCGTTTATCCGACGCCCCCACAGAACCTGATCGTTAGCATTGCAGATCACGATCCCCACATTGGGACGAAAGCCCTCGCGGTCGATTACGCGTTCGTTGTCTTCTGCTTGCTCCAAGGTCGCTTTCCGGAAGTTGATCAGAGATTGACCCGGGATTGAGACACGGGCCTTCAGTCCGTATTCTTCCACACATCCTCCTTCGACGGCACGAAAGGAGGCATCTTTCTTCGATAGCGAATCGGGCCACCCTATGGCACTGGCGATATTTGACCTCGACAACACCCTGCTGGCGGGCGACTCCGATCACCGTTGGGGGGAGTTTCTGTGCGATGCCGGACTCGTTCAGGCAGACACCTTCCGTCTGAAAAATGACGCGTTTTACGCTGATTATCAATCGGGTCAGCTCGACATGGCCGCCTATCTCGACTTTGTGCTCGAGCCACTCACCGGGATGTCGCGATCAGCCGTCAGGTCACTACAGCGGCAATTCATAACAGAGTGCATTGAACCGATGCTGCTCGACAAAGCGTTTGACCTCCTCAACGAGCATCGCATCAAAGGGGACACGCTTTTGATGATGACCGCTACTCATGCAGTGGTGGCCGAGCCAGTAGCCGCGAGGCTAGGGTTTGAGCACTGGCTTGGCAGCGGAGTGGGTATCCGCGCTGAGTGCTATACCGGGAAGGTTGAAGGCAGCCCCTGCTTTCGGGAGGGCAAAGTTAGTCATCTTGCCGATTGGCGAAGCCAGCACCCCCACATCACGGATTCAGATGACAGCTGGTTCTATTCCGACTCCCACAACGACCTGCCGCTGCTGAGCGCTGTGGGACATCCGGTGGCTGTCGACCCCGACGAGACCCTTCGCGCCCACGCCGAGGCGCATCAGTGGCCGATCTTGTCACTGCGCTAAGATCAGAAAACGGAAGCGAGGTGCGGATGGTTCGCTCGCCGCTGTGGCAGCCCTCTTCGTGAATCATGGATTCCGCGAACATCAAGCACTCGGCTTTAGTCGCGTGAAAAGGGCTCAGCTTAGCGCCTGTCCCATGAACCAGCGCTTTAGCCAGGCCTGCTGGTCAACCAAGCCCAACCCGACATTACGCGCAATGACCGCTAGTGGGTTTTGGCTGCCGAAACCGCGCTTAAAGCCCTCCATCGCCGCCATCATCGCAAGATTTTCGGTTTTCCGCTGGCGCTGATAGCGCTTGAGCGACACTGGATTGTCGACCGCCAGACC
>JACETJ010000001.1 GCA_013911345.1 Congregibacter sp. | reverse complement strand
GCTGCTGCCTTCTTCTTGGCAGGAGCCTTCTTCTTAGCTGCTGCCTTCTTCTTGGCAGGAGCCTTCTTCTTTGCTGCTGCCTTCTTCTTGGCAGGAGCCTTCTTCTTTGCTGCTACTTTTTTCTTAGCAGCGGGTTTTTTCTTTGTTGCTTTCTTCGCAGCGGCCATGAGTCCCTCCTAGTGTGCCCAGCCTCAAGTCAAACGCTATCAAGCTTTATATTTGATGACAAGCAATTACTACCTATCCCAACACCGTCATTATGTGGGTCGTAATCGCATCCACGGCACCCACTCCATCCAACTGATGGTACTGCACTCCATTCAAGTCACGATAGAAATCAACAAGTGGACGCGTTTGGTCGTGATACACCGCCAGCCTGTTTCGGATCGTACCTTCTTGATCATCATCTCGTTGTATCAATGCCTCGCCCGTGTCGTCGTCGATCCCAGCTTGCTGTGGCGGGTTGTAATCCACGTGGTAAACCCGGCCAGATCCAGGATGAACTCTCCTGCCACTAAGTCGCTTGATGATTTCGTCATCTGAAACAGTGATCTCCAATACGTGGTCGATCGCAATTCCCTCGTCCACCATAGCCTGAGCTTGCGGAATGGTTCGAGGAAAGCCATCGAATAAACAGCCATCCCTGCAATCCGGCTCTGCTAGCCGTTCTTTCACCAGCCCAACGATAATATCGTCTGATACCAATCCACCGGAGTCCATGATGGCTTTGGCTTGCTGCCCTAGCGGGCTACCCGCGGCAACAGCCGCCCTCAGCATGTCACCCGTCGAAATTTGTGGGATCGCAAAGTGCTCGCAAATGAACTGGGCTTGGGTGCCCTTTCCCGCGCCAGGGGGACCAAGGAGGATGATGCGCATAATCTGGATCTCTTATTAAAGGCTTATCAGGTATTGGCGATAAACCCCGTCTACGCTACACAGGCATCGTACGCGCCGCAAGCTGAAGCCGCACCGCTAGAATTACTCCCCCGGGGGCACATTAGAAGCCAACTGCTGCTTGGCAGTCTGCCAGCGCTGCTCCAGCAGACCGGGGTCTTCATCACGGAGCCGACTCCCATCCGCCTCCGAGGCGATCTCCATCAATTGAAACCGACTCTCAAACCGCGAGTTGGCTTTTCGCACCGCTGCCTCGGCGTCTACGTTGAGATGCCTTGCCAAGTTCACTACTGTAAGAAATACATCGCCAACTTCGTCCTCGATCGCGACCGCATCGCCCTGCTCAACCGCCTCTTCCAACTCGGCTATTTCTTCCTCGACCTTAGCAAAAACTCCAGCAAGATCTGGCCAATCAAATCCCACAGCGGCAGCCCGTTTTTGCAACTTTTGGGCGCGGCTCAGAGACGGCAGGGCCAGAGGCACATCGTCGAGGATGCCATTTTGATTCTTAAGCGACCGCTCTTGCTCTTTAATGGCCTCCCAGCGCTCCTTGACCTCCGTCTCGGTTACCGGGACCTCACCCTGCGCATCGAACACATGTGGGTGTCGACGCACCAACTTCGCGGAAATGGCGCTCGCCACATCAGCAAAGTCAAACAGGGATTTCTCGCTAGCGATTTGTGCATAAAAGACCACCTGAAAAAGCACATCACCCAACTCATCACAAATCTGTGCCGGGTCTTTAGCCGCAATAGCGGCAGCCAACTCGTATGTTTCCTCAATGGTGAACGGCACGATCGAGTCAAAATCCTGCCGGAGATCCCAAGGGCACCCAGTCACGGGATCTCGAAGAGCTCGCATGATCTCAAGCAGACCTTCGACAGCACTTCCAGACGAAATGGATTCTTTGCTCATCTCTACCTCTGCTCTATTGGTTAGGCTGAATGCGCGCGTCAATCAAGCAGCTTCGCGCGCTACAGTGAGCGCCGAATCTGTGAATCCGGCGTCATGAAAAAACGCCGGTAGAAAGGTAGCGATCACCACGATCACAAATGATGGCCACGATAGTCGCCTTTTCCACCTCTACGCTGAGCCTCAACGCCGCCGCTATTGCTCCGCCTGACGAAACACCCGCAAAAAGCCCTTCTTCTCTGGCCAAGCGCCTCATCATCTCCTCTGACTCGGCTTGGCTGATATCCATCACCCGGTCAACCCGTTCGGCTTGGTAGATATCAGGCAAGTACGCAGCCGGCCAGCGGCGGATCCCGGGAATTTGCGATCCATCGGTGGGCTGCAGGCCGACAATTTGGATGTCGGGGTTTTGCTGTTTAAGAAAACGAGAGACCCCCATGATCGTACCCGTGGTACCCATTGAGGAGACAAAGTGCGTCACCCTGCCGCCTGTTTGCTCCCATATTTCTGAACCCGTCGTCGCATAATGCCCGCCCGGGTTATCCGGGTTCGCGAACTGATTCAACACCAAGCCTTCGCCTTGAGCTTGCAGCCGCAACGCTAGATCACGAGCACCCTCCATGCCCTGCTCTGGCGTGACTTCAATCAACTCAGCTCCGTACGCGCGCATAGCCCCTTTACGCTCTTCGCTTTGGTTGCTCGGCATAATAAGCTTCAGCGCGTAGCCCTTAACCGCCGCTGCCATCGCCAGAGCAATTCCGGTGTTGCCACTGGTCGCCTCAATAAGCGTGGCCCCAGGCGATATGGCACCGCGATTTTCCGCCTCACGAATCATGTTCATGGCAGGCCGGTCTTTCACGGAACCCGCTGGATTATTACCCTCGAGCTTTCCGAGAATGGTATTAGTGGTCTCACCGGGTATGCGCTGCAAGCGCACTAAGGGCGTACCGCCCACCGTGTCCTCTATCGTGGGATAAACCCCCTCAACTGGCATCACGCACATCTCCATCGAACGAAGATGGAACATGCCCTGACCGGGCAGTATAAAAAAGGAATCTCGATACACCACATCATGTGTCTATCACAGTCCGCGATTTCATTTGTTTGAAATACTCCCGAGTATGCAGCACGCGCCCCCCCGTGAGTTGCGATACTGAGGCACGAGTAATGCGCTTTAGTGAGGCCAACTCCTGATTAGTCAATTCAGTCTCAGACTCCCACCAACTTTTGAGGTTCATCACCTGAGCGCCTGCCAACAACACCTCACCGGGCACCTGCTTAGCCTGAGCATCGGCAACACAAAACCCTCGGTCGGTCTCAAATGAATAACTGTGATCAAGCTTTATAGGTTGGCCACACGCGCTGAACTGCCAGTCTATGCGGTAGCCTAACTCAGCGAGCAACTCGAGCTCAAAGCGTCGCAGCGGCTCCTCTGCGGTAACGGCCCGCAGGGACTCTATGGCCCGCCCATAGGACATAAATAGTGACGGAAGAACATCAAATCTTGGCAGCGTTCTGACCAGCAGCTCATTTAAATACAGCCCGCTCATCAGTAGTTCTCCGCTTAGGGAGTATCCGACCGTGGGGGCCTCCGCCATTCGGAGTGTCTTGAGATCTCCGCGGCCGGCTAAAGTAATGAGTAAAGGGCAAAAAGGCTGAAGCAACGCCGCTAGGCTTCCGCCTCTCTTGCGCCGATGAGCGCCCCTTACAATCGCGCCACAGCGCCCCATATCCAGAGTGAAAAATTCGACTAGGAGGCCGTTATCGCCGTAATTTTTGCGCGACAGCACCCAGGCTGGCTGAGTCGTCATCACCGATCACCCTGAGGATCCAAGCCTAGAGTCTTTAGCGCTCTGAGATCATCTGACCAGCCCGACTTGACCTTGACCCACAGCTTTAGCATGACTTTTGTGTCGAATACTTTCTGCATGTCTTTACGCGCCGCCGTTCCTATCGATTTTAATCGCTCTCCCGACTCGCCCACCAGAATCTTCTTTTGCCCATTACGCTCAACTAGTATCAGCGCGTGGATGTGGAGTATTCCTCGGTCGTCCTCCTTGAACGATTCGATCTCCACCGCCGTAGCGTAAGGCAGCTCATCACCCAATTGTCGAACGATCTTCTCTCGAACCAGTTCTGCGGCCAGAAATCGCTGACTCCGATCTGTTATCTGATCTTCAGGAAAAAGATGCGGGCCCGCGGGGGCCAGATTAATAAGATGTGCGGTCAACTCATCCAATCCCCTCGCCCGGAGGGCTGAAATAGGAAAGACACCATCAAAGACACACTTTTCTGACAACTGCTGAGCAAAGGGCAATAAAGCGTCCTGTGAGTCCAAGAGGTCAATTTTGTTCATCACTAAGAGAACCGGCTGCTTTTGCCGACTCACCAAGTCCAGCGCAAAATCATCCTCATCTGTCCATTTGCCGCGGTCGCACAAGAAAAGGGTCGCGTCGACACCGCTCAGTGCAGCAGCGGCCGCCTGATTCATTGCATGATTAATCGCCTTGGATTGCCCCAAGTGCATGCCGGGTGTATCCACATATATCAGCTGCGTTTCGCCCTCAGTTCGCACACCTAGCACTTGATGTCGCGTGGTTTGGGGCTTTCGAGAGGTAATGCTGATCTTTTGACCCAGCAAGTGGTTGAGCAATGTGGACTTTCCGACATTGGGCCGGCCCACTATGGCAATCATGGCGCACCGCGGCTCAGTCACAACCGTCACCCAGTACCTTAGTCAGCATGGCAGTAGCGGCCGACTGCTCTGCCCGTCTTCGACTTGAACCAGCTGCCTCAGTCACAGCCCGGGGGCTCGATAACTGGCAACTCACCCGGAAATTCTGTGCATGATCACTGCCTGTCACCTCAAGCACTTTGTAATGCGGTAACGCCTCACCTCGTGCCTGGCACCACTCCTGTAGGCGGGTTTTGGCGTCAACCAGGTTATCAGGTGTGGCGCGCTCGACAGCAGAAGCAAACCAATCGCTCACGACACGGGTTGCTTCATGCAAAGTGGCATCGAGCATCACCGCCCCCGCCAGTGCCTCAAGAGTATCGGCAAGAATCGAGTCCCGATTGCGACCGCCGCTTTTGCGCTCACTTTCGCCAAGAATGAGACAACTGGATAAATCGAAGTCCCTGGCAAGGCCCGCGAGTGCTTGACCACTGACCACTGACGCTCTAAGCCGGCTGAGCACGCCTTCGTCGGCGTCGGGAAACCGGTCGTAAAAAGCGGCCGCAACGACCATCCCAACGAGCGCATCACCGAGAAACTCCAGTCTTTCATTATGCTGCGGATGGGCGCTTCGGTGGGTTAGCGCTCTCTCGAGAAGACCGGGGTTAGAAAACTGATAGCCCAGCTTTCTCTGCAATGCATCCAGCGCCGGCTTGCTAGGGATACTCAAGTACGGCCCGTTGGCGCAGTCTCCACCACCAGATCCTCAAATTTCATCACACCGTCGAGAATCCAGAACAGCGGGAATCGCTTTTCATAATTAGCATCAATCACAATGACACCGCGTTCTCGATAGATGTCTATATCGCCAAGCGTTGTGTCAGTCACTTGATTGGTGTTGAGAAGCTTTGCAAGGCGCGATTTAAGGTCGGTGAGCGTCTCGCTGCGGGGATCATGCTCTTGCGCGGCTCTGGTGATCAAATCCTTAACCGTCAGATACTCTAGGTAGCTGGGAGCCACTCGCAGCGTCACGACCAAAATAGCGCCTAGTAGCAGCAAGTTGATCGACAGCGCCCAGATGTTGAAACCCCTCATGCCTTGAGGCCTGCGAGATCGGCGAGTAAAAACCTGTTCTTTCTTCACGACCTACCCTCCTGGCTGGTCAATCTATGGCTCCGGCTCGCCCGAAGGATGGCACACTGAGAAAGTCCTCCCAATGCAT
Organism: Congregibacter sp.; assembly: GCA_013911345.1. The sequence goes on along the minus strand of JACETJ010000001.1, from coordinate 23,253 downwards.
CCAGATAGCGACCGCTTTCCCCACGATATCGCGCTCTGGGACCTGACCCCAAACGCGACTATCACTGCTATTGTCACGGTTGTCGCCCATCATAAAGTAATGCCCGGGCTGAACGACGACCGAGAAATTTCTTGGGCCCCTGCGGCTGTCAATCTGCATGAGGTGGCCATCTGTCTCTGGCAACGACTCTCGCCCCATTTTCACTGTATGTCGACCACTGGGAAATTCTGCAAGCCACTCCTGAGGCACTGGCGCCCCATTAACGGTTAACTGCTTGTTTCGATACGCCACCCGATCACCCGGGGTGCCAATGACACGCTTGATGTAATAGGTGTCATTCTGATGGGGAGGAAAAAACACCATCACGTCGCCACGCTCAGGGGCGCCAACATCCAAAATCTTTGTGCGGGTCACCGGCAATCGAAGCCCATACGCGAACTTGTTAACCAATATGTAGTCACCGACCTCTAACGTCGGCACCATTGAGGAAGACGGTATCTGAAAGGGCTCGTAGAGAAAGGAACGCAAAACGAGGACCACCGCCAAAATGGGAAAAAACGAGCGGGCATACTCCACCACAACCGGCTCACCCGCCTCTTTATGACAGGCCTCGGCAAAAGACTGGGCGGCTTTCGAGCCAACCTCATCGTAACCGGGAAACTGCTCCGCCAGTTCGCGTCTACGAGCTGCCCTGCCACGCGCAAGCAACAATCGGTCAAGGAGCCAAACAGCTCCGCTACCCAACACAATGATGACCAGAATGAGCGGAAAATCGATATTCATAAACTGTATTTAGCTTGTAAAACCACTTTTAAGATGCGCGTCAGCGCCTTTAACAAGGGGCTTGATGATACACGGGGTTGGCAATCCTGCCGCTAACCGTCTACCTGCAATACCGCCAAAAATGCTGACTGCGGTATCTCAACGTTGCCCACCTGTTTCATGCGTCTCTTGCCCGCTTTTTGCTTTTCAAGCAGCTTTTTCTTCCGGGTGACGTCTCCACCGTAGCATTTTGCTGTCACGTTTTTGCGCAATGCCTTGACGGTCTGTCTTGCAACAATCTTTCCGCCAACGGCGGCCTGAATAGCCACATCAAACATCTGCCGGGGAATCAGCTCCTTCATTTTTTCGGTCAGCACGCGGCCTCGGGATTGAACGTGATCTCGGTGAACGATAATTGCTAGCGCATCAACCCGATCGCCGTTAATCAAAACATCCAAGCGCGACAGTGGCGCAGCTTCAAATCGCTCAAACCCATAATCGAGGGAAGCGTAACCGCGGCTGACCGATTTCAGTCGATCGAAGAAATCGAGAACCACCTCAGCCATGGGGATATCGTAAATAACCTGCACTTGCTGACCCAGAAACTGAAGATCAACTTGTGAACCGCGTTTCTCAACACAAAGCGTGATGGCTGCCCCAAGATACTCCTGCGGCGTCAAAATCGTGCAGCGGGCAATCGGCTCGCGCATAATCTCGATATCGCCCACATCGGGTAATTTCGAGGGATTATCGACGTAAACGGTTTCCTGACTCTTTTTGACGATCTCATAAATCACGGTGGGTGCCGTTGTAATGAGATCGAGGTTGTATTCCCTCTCAAGTCGCTCCTGAATAATCTCCATATGGAGCATGCCAAGAAAGCCGCAACGGAATCCGAAGCCCAAAGCATCGGATGTCTCGGGCTCGTAAAACAAGGAGGCGTCATTGAGTGTTAGCTTACCCAGCGCGTCCCTGAAATCTTCATAGTCGTCAGCGTTAACCGTGAAGATGCCGGCGTATACCTGTGGCTTGACGCTTTGGAATCCGGGCAAAGCAGCCGTCTCCTGATGAGAAGCCGAGATCAGCGTGTCTCCAACCGGGGCACCTTTTATGTCCTTGATTCCCGCCACGACAAACCCCACCTCACCCGCCATCAGGCGACCTGTCTCTGTCCTCCGCGGTGTAAAGACGCCAATCATGTCAGCCTGATGCTGCTTTCCTGTGGAACGCACAACAAATTTGTCGCGCTTACTGAGCTGGCCCTGCTTTACTCTCACCAAAGAGACCACACCCAGATAATTATCAAACCATGAGTCGATAATAAGGGCCTGAAGCGGCGTTTCACGATCGCCCTCTGGTGCGGGCACATTTTCAACCAGGTACTCGAGCACGTCCTCGATACCGAGACCAGTCTTGGCACTGACCGGCACCGCCCTGGTTGCGTCTATGCCAATAATTTCCTCAATCTCCTGCTGCACGCGCTCAGGATCAGCCTGGGGCAGGTCCATTTTATTTAGTACTGGCAAGACCTCCAGCCCCTGCTCTATCGCCGTATAGCAATTCGCGACCGACTGAGCTTCCACACCCTGACCAGCGTCCACCACCAGAAGCGCCCCTTCGCAAGCAGCCAGAGAGCGAGAGACCTCATAGGAAAAATCGACATGCCCGGGGGTGTCGATGAAATTTAACTGATACTGCTGCCCGTCCCGAGCCTCGTAGTCCAAGGTCACGCTCTGGGCCTTGATGGTAATACCCCGCTCCCGCTCTAGATCCATGGAGTCCAGAACCTGCTCGGCCATTTCCCTTTCCGTCAACCCGCCACAATGCTGAATGAACCGATCGGCAAGCGTCGACTTGCCGTGATCGATGTGAGCAATGATGGAAAAGTTCCGTATATGACTGAGCTCAGCCACGTCCGATCGCCTCGAAGTTAGCCCGCGTGAAATGCGAGAAAGTAAATGCCAGAACTGTTTATTTTAGCATGCTGGAGCAGGCACCATCAGTCTGTTTCTGGCACTCGAATGCCAATAAATAACGGACTCCTGCCGCGAATTAAGCGCGCCGGCACAGACTTGCCTGCCTCGAGCTCGGCGGCCGCGTCATCGAGATCTGCTGTCCGGCTAATGGGGCGGCTGCCCAAACGGGTCAGAATGTCACCCACCAAGACACCCGCTTCGTCGGCGGGCGAATCGGGAGCCACCTCCAATACAGCGACTCCACCAGAAATACCCAGGCCTGAAAGCACCTCTGGCTCAGCATCGCCAAATCGCATACCCAACAACGACACGCTGCCATCTGATGAGACACCCGCATCCACTCGTGCCATTTCATCAGCACCCAATCCCCCAACCTCTACATCGACTGTCTCTTTCTGCCCCTCTCTGACAACTGTCGCTTCCACCACCGTGCCCGGCGCGATCAAGCCAACAACGTGCGGCAGGTCCGCCGAGGTTTCAATCGATTCGCCGTCAAAGGCGATGATGATGTCTCCTGGCTGCAACCCTGCCCGTTCAGCTGGTGAATCTCCGCCAACCTGCGCGATCAAAGCGCCTCGAGGACGGTCCAGCCCAAAGGACTCGGCCAAGTTGCGATCGACATCCTGAATGCTCACACCCAGCCAGCCCCTCTCTACGACGCCGCTCTCTTTAATCTGGGTAACAACGTTGCGGACAACCGAGACCGGTATCGCGAACGACAGCCCGATAGAGCCCCCCGAGCGCGTGAATATCTGGGAGTTAACACCGATAACATCGCCATCGAGGTTGAATAAGGGGCCGCCGGAATTACCCGGGTTAATGGCTACATCAGTCTGGATAAACGGAACGTAGTTGTCTCCGGATTCCGTTGGCAAACTCCGGCCCAGCGCGCTAACGATGCCCGCTGTGACCGAAAAATCGAGGCTGAAGGGTGACCCGATGGCCAATACCCACTGCCCGACTTTAACGTCGTCGTTTGCCGCCAGCTCGAGCGTCGGCAGGCGGGTCGCCTCGATCTTAAGTACCGCAAGGTCTGACCGAGGATCTGTGCCAACCACTTCTGCGTCAAACTCCTGCCGGTCTGGAAGTCGCACAACGACCTGCCGTGCATTCTCCACCACATGGTTATTGGTCACGATGTAACCGTCTCCGGACAAAATGAAGCCAGAACCCATGCCGGCGCGCTCTCTGGGCACCGGCGGTCCACCTCTGAAATCAAAGAACCGGCGCAGCGCCTCAGGAATTTCCTCAAGCTGCTCGCTATAGCGCGCATTCTCGGATTCGTATTCGACCAGCACCTTCACCACTGCCGGCGAGGCAGAATCAACAATTTTAGTGAAATCCGGAAGCTCGGCGGCCACTCTTGAAGACGAAAAAGACAGTGCCAACACACACAAGAAAATGCGGAAAATCATTGCCGGGCTCCGATTACAGTACTGGACGTTAAGGTCAGCTCTTTACGAGCAAATCCTCTAACTGGTTGGCACTTCGAGCGGCCAACCTAGGTTCGGCCAGACCAGGTAACACCCCGCCTGCCCTAAAACTAAGAAGACGAAGGATAGCAAACGCAGCAAGCAAACCGCCGGCAAATGCCATGGCTGACCAGAGATCCCCCCACCTCGCTGCCACCATAGACAGACACACTCCCGCAGAAAGCGGCACTCCGTAAATCAGCAGGGTCCCGCCGAGCAATGTGGATTCAGGCACTTGAATCAACACCTCATCTCCCAACTGACAGCTGCCAGCTGCCAGCGTATCGCCCGATGTCGCCCTCACCCTACCCTTGCCATTCTGCAATAGCGCTGACAAAGCGCCCTGCCCGCATCCAGCGCGGGCCGCGCATTTACCGCACGCAGCGCTGCGGTCAGCTTCAACCCACACCGCGTCAGACTCCAGTGCAACGACCCTTCCTGTCTCAGTCAGCCAGCCCATTAGGAGCCTCCGCGTGAGGCGCGCACCGCGTCGGCAAGCAAACGAGCCGTGACGACGGGCACCTCTCCGAGCACGCTGATCAAAAGGCCCCCGTTCGGCGAGGGGACTCCGCGGGTATAGGTCAACGTCGCACCTTCTATGACTGCACCCTCACCGGCGGGGGCACCGGAGGGCAAGGGCTCCACGAACACGGAGGCTGTGGCCAACCCATCACTCACGACAAAGATCCCGCGATCCGGGTCTTCAGACATGACAAAGTATCCTGGAATCACTGCTCTGCCGCGCTCATAGCGAGTTTCACCGGTTACCGCCGATTCTGGGGCATCTTCGCCTGCTGTCCGATCATGATAATCAACAGCCGCATACTCATAGCGCTCGAGCATCTGACCATCGGGACCTACTGTGACCATTGCCAGCGCCAGGCCGGAGGTACTGTCTAAGTCGATAATATGGGCCAATCGGAGCGTATCCCGCGGTCTGAGTGTCAGCCTATCGGTAGCACGACCGGCCACAACACGGCCGACCTCGACGCTAGGGACATAGGCTGCCGCCACGTCACACACTCTCTCCCGAGACCGGATCGGAGCAGGCCATGACTCGGCCCGTGGGTTGGCTTGAGCGTTCATGCGGCGCAACTCACCCATGCCCGGCGCCTCTGCCCGGGTAACAGTCAGAAACTGCCTGCTCCCTTCGCGCTCATACAGCACCGTCCCCTCAAAACTAACGCTACCGGCGGCCAGCAGCATTCGCTCCAACGCTTGCTCTCCCGCTGTAGTCAGATTGCACTGCTGATCTATTTGCGCGAACACAACCGGCACACAACATGCAGCGAGTGCGACCGCTGTAAGCGCGCCTCGAAGTCCGCAGCGGAGCAACCCCGTGCGCCACTTATTCCTCAGGCTGAGGTTCCGGAATACGTACATAGGAAATGTAGGGGGCGGGATGGCTTTGCGCGGCTACTGTTGCGTGGAGACCGTTGAGCCGAATGTAGCGATCACGCGCCAATCTCTCGTACACCGCAGCGGTTTTCGCGCTTGAGCTGGGCGCGGACATCGCTTGACGATTCTCTACTGGGAGTGACCTGACACCCAAACTGGCCTGCACAGGCTGTGCCCCGGAGACAGGAACCACGGCTCCGCTCAGTTCACTCACAGCCACCAGAGGCTGAACCTGCGTATCGGGCAACATCAACTGCTGACCGCCCATGACCACCGCCAGAGTTACCGACGCAGCGACCGCCATGCTCCATACAGGGTTTCGATTGACACGCGACTTTGCCTCGAGGGCCTCTCTCACACCACGCGAGACGTCCACAGCGGGATCAGCGAAGCGCTGATTTTGAATCGCCGCACTCACCCTATGCTGTCGCTGCCACCGGCTGCGCAACGCGGGGTCACGGCCAATTGCGTCGAGCGCTCTCCGCAGCTCAAGCTCCTGTGCCTCTCCGTCCATCAGTGCCGACAGCGCTTCTTTGTCTCTATCTGTTGACGTCATCTAAAGCCAGACTCCCCACTCATTTGCTCACGTACCCGTTGGTCAACCGCTTCTCGAGCTCGAAAAATCCGAGATCTCACCGTGCCAACCGGGCAACCCAATACGTCTGCAATATCATCGTAGCTCAAACCCTCAAGCTCCCTGAGCATCAAGGCCGCTCGCAGCTCGTCTGGCAAATCATCCAGCGCTCGCTGCAAAACCGCCGCCAACTCATCCCCCATCGCCAACGCTTCTGGAGAGCCGCCTTCAGCCAGCATCCCCGCTTCGTCGAAACCCTCCGCGTCCTCAATGGTCGCGTCAGCTCTCGGCCTGCGGCCCTTGGAGACCAGATGATTCTTGGCCGCATTTGCCGCAATTCGGTACAGCCACGTGTAAAACGCGCTGTCACCGCGGAATTTATCCAGTGCGCGGTAAGCCTTGATGAAGGCCTCCTGAGTGACGTCCTCCACCTCTCCGGGGTCGAATACATAGCGACTCACCAGTGCCGCGATTCGCCCTTGATACTTCAGCACCAAGAGATCAAAGGCTCGCAAGTCGCCACGCTGAGCCCTCTGAACCAGTTGCTGATCTGTGTCAGAGGCTTTCAAAACCGCGCCCTTGCTCTACCCGACATAACGGGGTGCCCGCCTCAACGGGGACCTATTGCCCCATATGAACGCAACAGAGGCAAAAAGTTCCCGATACATTAAACTTCGCTCCGCATTACTATACCCCACCCGCGCCGGAGCGACGGCGGACGAAATATGTCGACTATTCCCCGATATGATGTGCTCATCGTAGGCAGCGGCGCCGCTGGCATGAGTCTTGCGCTGCAGTTACCCACCTCATTACAGGTCGCTATTTTATCCAAAAGCCAAGTTGGCTCAGGTTCCACTCTCTGGGCGCAGGGCGGTATGGCGGCGGTCTTGCATGACCGGGATTCAGTTCAGGCGCATGTGGACGACACGTTGAGCGCAGGCGCAGGCCTTTGCCATGAACCTGCCGTCCGGTTCACCGTAGGCCGAAGTCGCCAGATTGTTGACTGGCTGGTTTCTCAGGGTATGAACTTTGATTTGAGAGAAGATCAGCAGGACGCAGAATTCCGGGAGTTTCACCTCACCATGGAGGGCGGGCACAGCCATCGACGCGTGATTCACGCCGCGGATCAGACCGGTCGCGCACTCTCTGAGGTCCTCGCAGGGCGGGTGGCCGAGGCCCCAAATATCTCTTTGCTGACGGATCGCTGCCTTGTCGATGTCATCAAAGACGGTCAACGAGCCTGCGGGGTCTATCTCCTGAGCACTGCAGATAATCGAGTCGAAACCGTCAGGGCGGACGCCATTGTGTTGGCCACTGGCGGGGCCAGCAAGGCCTACCGGTACACGACTAACCCCGATGGGGCCAGCGGTGACGGCATCGCTGCAGCGTGGCGCGCTGGGTGTCGGGTCGCGAATATGGAGTTCAACCAATTTCACCCCACCTGCCTCTTCCATCCCGACAGCAAGTCATTTTTGATGACCGAGGCGCTGCGGGGTGAAGGCGCCACCCTTACCCTGCCCAATGGGGACCGGTTTATGGCGCGCTTCGATAAGCGAGGAGAACTGGCACCCAGAGACATCGTCGCTCGCGCTATTGACTTCGAGATGAAACGCCAGGGCACAGAATGCGTGTACCTCGATATCAGTCATCAGCCCCGTGATCTCATCACGCGGCACTTTCCTCAAGCCTATGAGCGCTGCCTGCCCTTGGGAATCGACATCACTCGTGATCGCATACCTGTAGTGCCTGCCGCTCACTACACCTGCGGTGGCGTAGTGGTCGATCAACATGGGGCCAGCGATGTCCCGGGGCTCTATGTGGTGGGAGAGTCAGCTTGCACGGGTCTGCACGGCGCTAACCGGATGGCCAGCAACTCCTTACTGGAGTGTTTTGTCTACGCGCAGTCTGCAGCGGAGCACATTGCAGAATCGATCAGCCCGAGCTCAACCCTCCCAGAAGCTTGGGATGACAGCCGCGTTCGCGACTCAGACGAGGAGGTCGTGATACAGCACAACTGGCAAGAGCTGAGGCGCTTGATGTGGGACTACGTGGGTATTGTTCGCACCACACGGCGACTGCAGTATGCGGCTGAGCGCATCACGCTATTGGAGAGAGAGGTCTCGGGCTACTACGGACGCTTCCAAATCACGCTACCACTTTTGGAAATGAGAAATCTTGCGCGAGTGGCAAAGCTGATGGTTGAGTGTGCCTCCGACCGAGAAGAAAGCCGCGGGCTCCACTACAACTCGGATTACCCTGACGCAGCATCAACGGGGCATGACTCGATATTGATACCGGCGCATTTTGACGCGCACACAGCGCTGATCGGCCCTATCGACCACCTACCCCCGTATACCAGCTGACCGTTTTTAGGCCGAGATGCCGTGGAACCGCCTGATCTCCGAGACGATGTTAACGAATCGCTCGTCCGCGATGGTGCTCCGCCCCATTATCCACTCGAGCAGATCCTGATCGCCTTCGGATAGCAGCTCTCGATAGTCTTTGCGAAGCGCATCACTCAGGCCGGTGAAGGTCTCCGAAACAAAAGGCGAAAGCAGTAAGTCCAACTCCAGCAATCCCCTTCGACTCGCCCATTTCGCGCGATTCAATTCTTCTCTTTGATCCATCTGCTCATCACCAGACTGCCACCACAAACCATGTAGTATAGGCACTTTCTAGCCATCTATTACCCAGCGTGACTGAGCCGACATCTCAACAACCTCCGCCAGCGACCCCGCAACACGACGCCGTCATGAGACTGACAGGCAGCGCCGGCAAGGAGTTTCTGCACGGTCAGACCACCGCAGATTTCAGCAGCTGTGTCGATGGTGACATCCGCTACGCCGCGTTCTGTAATCCAAAGGGCCGGGTACTCGCGGATGTGCTCGCTGTCATTGTCAATAACGAGGAAGTGCTGCTCAGAGGGCGGCAAGTGGTGATGTCAGCTCTCAGCGAGCACCTCAAGCCGTATCTGGCTTTTTCACGCTGCACCCTTGCCACCACCGCATGGATAACGGTGTGTCGTGCCGAGGCTCTCGCCCCCCTTCGCGCGGTGCCTGACTATGCAGGGGATACGCTCGTGGGCGTGAGGGTGCCACTAGATCCTTCACACGCAGAATACTGGGGTGCGCAGGCGCCATCGGCCTCAGGATCGGGGATACTGCTCGACACACGAGACGTTGAGATTCTGAGTCATCGAGCGCGAATCGAAGGCGAAACCATCGGCGCCTACCTGCCACAGGATCTGGATTATGACTGCAATGACACCGTGAGCTTCACCAAAGGCTGCTACACAGGACAAGAAATCGTTGCCCGCCTTCATTATCGAGGCGTTCCCAAACGCCGACTGCATCGCGCGCAGGTTGCCGCGCCGGTAACAGCGGGAGAATCATTGACTAATGCAGAGGGAAAATCAGTCGGGAGCGTTGTTAACCACCACCTCCGCGAGCAGGTGTCTGAACTGCTTATCGAACTGGTGCCCGAGGCTGCAGCCAGTTCGGTTGTGCTCAAAGGCCGCCAAGCACCGCTCTCGCAGATAACCCGCTGTCATGCTGACAAGGACCAATCAACCGGCTGACGCCCGCTAGCCGCCAAAAAAGCATTCGCCTGGCTGAAGTGGCGGCAACCCATGAAACCCCTGTGGGCCGATAATGGTGACGGGTGGGGGGCCATCAGAACACAGTGTCTGGCTCTATCGACTTTTGCGCCCTTGCGCTGAGCGTGAGCACCCCACAACATGAACACAACGGGCGACTCTCCGTCATTAACTGCCGCGACCACAGCATCTGTGAATCGCTCCCAACCCCTCCCCTGATGGGACCCGGCAGCACCGTGCTCCACCGTCAATACGCTGTTCAGGAGCAGCACGCCCTGTCTCGCCCACTCCGAAAGGTCGCCATGACTGGGTATTGAGACACCAAGATCGTCATGCAACTCACGAAATATGTTCTGCAACGATGGCGGGATTCGCTGGCGCCCTCTCACCGAAAAGCTCAGCCCGTGGGCCTGACCCGCGCCATGGTAGGGATCTTGACCCAGCACAACGACTTTTACGGCGGCCGGAGGCGTCGCATCGAGGGCCGCGAAGAACTCCGTGCCCGGTGGATAAATCCGCTTGCCGCTCGCCTTCTCTGAGCGCAGGAAGGCGGACAACTGGTCCATGTAATCCTGCTTGAATTCAGCCTCAAGAAGCGACAACCACTCCTGCCGAAGACGAATATCATCAGCCATAGGCGTTAACCTCGTCATTTCATCGCGACCCAACTTCCGCCGACGATCATCAATTTCTCTGGCGATGCAAACCTACCGTCTCCGGAAACGCGCCAGCCCCTGCCCGGACACCATCAACACGCCGGCCCACACCAACGCAAAAGAAATCGCTGTGACTGTGTCAAGCGATTCACCCAGTGCGGTTTGCGCCACCAACAACTGCAGCGACGGACCCAGATAAGAGGTTAGGCCAACAACGTTCAGCGGCAGCAACCTCGAGGCTGCGATATAGGTGAGAAGTGGTGCAGTGGTATAGATCCCTGCCAGCACTAAAAACGCATCGACTTTGAGGCCATGCTGCCCCATACCGGCCCCGCCCGTCAGCCACAACCATCCGATCGCAAAAGGCGCCATACAGAGGGTCTCGATAAACAAGCCCTGCATCGTATCCGCCTCGATTTTTTTTCGTATGGCGCCGTAGAGCGCAAAGCTGCCTGCAACGACCAAACTAATCCAGGGCAAGCTCCCATAGGCCCAAAGCTGCATTGCGACCGCCACCACCGCCAAAAAAACGGCCATCCACTGCGCCGAACCCATCACCTCCCGAAACGCCAGCCTGCCGACCAGAATGGTCAGCAAGGGGAGCATGAAGTAGCCGAGACTGGCTTCGGTTGCCCGGCCTGAAGAGACGGCGTAGACGAAAACACCCCAATTCAGACTTAGGAGTATCGTCCCCAGCGCGCTCCAAGCCAGCATTCGAGGAGCCCTAAGCAACATCCACGTCGCCCGGAAACGACCAACCCACAGCAAAACAATCGTCGCCACCGGCAGGCTCCAAATGGCGCGGTGAGCAACCACGTCCTGCGGTCGCACAGGTGAGGTCTCGACCCAATACAAAGCTGCTACACCCCAAATAATATTGGCCACTATCGCCAGAGACAGCCCGGTCTTAAGTTGATGGGGTGTGTACTGCAACGTTCTGTGCTCCATTTAATTTCATTAACAACTCGCGCTCACCGCGCGCCGGGCGAGATTACACTAAGCAATACGCACGCGGGCCACGGACCCAAATGATCTGTTCAGAGTCGATCGCAAGGTGATACCTTCGCAGGAAAGCCGCGAACTAAGCTCTGACATGCGCCGTCATTATCCCGCCACTGCTCTGCTGGCAGGGCTCCTACACATACTCATCGTCGCGCCCAGCTCAGCGACGCCAGACCCGCGAACCACACTGCCGCGTCACGACGCCAACTGGCAGAACGCCATTTCTCACATTAGTGTCCCGACGTCGCGATTGGCAAATGGCCGAATGAAACGCTTCACCGAGCATTGCACTGCAGTCGCGGTCACGCCCGGCCCCGAACCTGTGTTTCTGAGTGCGTGGCACTGTTTCGAGCATTATCGGTCAACGGTTCAACCCATCACGGTGATGTCTGACGAGGCATCGTCCCCCGTCACGCTGCGGCTGGTCGATAGCGGGGGTTCCATGAGAGAAGACTGGGCTCTGCTTCAGGCCAGCCAGCCGGCTGCATCCGCTACGTGGATCCCAGTGTCACCCGAGCCAGCGCGCTCCGGACAGAGCGTGACAGCTGCCGGGTTTGCCCCTATCGAAAGCCAGACTGACTCGGAGCGCACACAGCGGCTATTGATGGCCCACTTGGCCTGCGCTGTCACCGATGCGGGCGCACATCCACTCGCGTCTGATTGTATGGCCAGACAAGGGGCATCAGGCGGCGCCATCATCGGCTGGACGCAAAGCGGTAGCGCTCAGCTACTAGGTATCATCTCGGCTGGGGATGGTGAGACCGTGAGTTACTTCTACCCCGCCACATTACTCATCGACAGAATCCACAAACTGCGATGAGGTGCCAGCGCGCTGACGGGCTGGCGGAGAACCGCCAATGTGACGCTCTCCGCGCATGGCCGCTAAGTCCACTTGCTTCTGTCTCTCTTCAAAACGCGCCAGCTTCGTCGCCGTCAAATCTTCATAGCAGCGAGGGCAAGACACCCCTTTTTTGTAGTACTCAGAGGCCTTGTCGTCCTCGGTGATCGGGTGCCGGCACGCGTAGCATTGGTCGAAGCTGCCTTTTTCCAGCCTGTGGTTAACCGCCACGCGGGAATCAAAAACAAAGCACTCCCCTTCCCATCGCGACTCTGACTCCGGGATGTCCTCAAGGTACTTCAAGATGCCACCCTGAAGATGCCAGACTTCCTCAAATCCTTGTGACACCAGATAAGAGGTCGACTTCTCGCATCGTATTCCTCCGGTACAAAACATCGCCACTTTGTTATGTTTTTCTGGGTCCAGATGCTCACTCACCCACTCGGGAAAGTCCCGAAAGCTCTGAGTATTCGGGTTCACGGCCCCCTTAAAACTTCCAATGGCAACCTCGTAGTCATTGCGGGTATCGATCACCAGACATTCGGGATCATCAATCAACGCATTCCAGTCAGAGGGCGCCGCATACCGCCCGACGCAAGCAGCGGGATCGATATGCTCGACACCCATCGTGACAATCTCTTTTTTGAGCTTCACTTTCATGCGGTGAAAAGGCTCCGCACCGTGGTAGGACTCCTTCCAGTCCAAATCCATCAGACGAGGGTCACGTCGCAACCAACTCATGACGACATCAACGCCCTCTCGGCGGCCCGCAATAGTGCCGTTAATGCCCTCGCGAGCGAGCAATAGTGTGCCTTTAACTTCTGCATCCAGACACACCTCTAGCAGGGGCTCTCTCAGCTCGACAAAATCTTCGAGCGTCACAAATCGATACAGCGCTGCGACGACCCGGTCATCTGCCTGCCCGGACGACGTCACTTGCCAGTGCCGCCGCGACAATCTGGAGAGTCTGGCGCCGCTTCCGTCTCTGACCACTCTTCCGGGGTGTAGGTATGAAGCGCAAGGGCGTGCACCGACCCAGCCAAGAACTCGGTCAGCACGCCGTATACAAGCTGATGACGCTTCACGCTTCGCTCGCCGGCAAACCGTTCTGCGACGAGGACCACCTTGAAGTGGGTCTCGGAGTCAGCAGGCACGTTATGGCGATGACTCTCATTTTCGACAGATAACAGGCGAGGCTGAAATGCATCCTCAAGTGCCACTTTGATTTGGTCTTGAACTGTCATAAAAATTCTCTCATCACTGTCCGTGTTATTTTACGTCGAAACACGCCCGACATCTTCTGGATAAACGCATCTCATGAAAGCCTCCACAGCTCAGGACAAGGATCTGTCACCCGCGCCCCTGTGGAGACATCTGCTTGCCATGCTGTATGACACGTTGCTCATTGTGCCGCTATTCATGGCCGCGGCCGCGTTATGGGTCGCGCTGCTCGGCCCGACGGACAATATCAACGAACCCGCAGTACCTGCAGCGCTGCAGTGGTGCAGTTGGGGCGTTATTCTGCTCGTTTTTTTTGGCATCTTTTGGCGCCGAGCAGGCCAGACTTTGGGCATGCAGGCATGGCGGCTTAGGCTGGTGACGGAATCGGGCGCACCACCTACCTGGCAACAAGTCGCGATTCGTCTCGTAGGCGCTGCAGTATCTTTCGCCGCGCTAGGGAGCGGTTTTTGGTGGCGATTTATCCCACCTCAACGACGCTACTGGCACGACCGCCTCTCCAAGACCTATATCGTGGTGTTACCCAAAAACAATCAGCCACCCGCATGATCGACCAAGCGCGTCAGGCCCGGCGCCAGAGCAACCAAGCACCACCCATCCAGCACACCGCAATAGGGACCAATGCCGCCACCATCGGGTCGTAGCCAAAAATCAGGCTGGCTGGCCCAAAAAAGTCCTGACTGATTCTGAATACAACGCCTACGATGACACCGACAAAAATCCTCGCCCCCATAGTGCCTTCGCGGAGCGGGCCGAAGATAAAAGACATCGCCACCAGAACCAGGCCAAGTGTTGCCAGTGGCTGCAGCAATTTACGCCAGAAAGCCAACTCAATATCGACAAACACCATGCCCTGCTGCTTCAGATACTGAGCGTAAGGCCATAACTGAAAGACCGGCAGCGTTTCGGGCTCTACCACATCAAGTGTGAGCAGCTGAGGCGTGATGGCAGTGTCCCAGCGCCATAATGTCGGCTCCTCGGTCACGGTGGCATCGGACCCCACCCGCGTCAGCTTGACCTGCTCTAGAATCCAGTGATCCCCAGCATGCGTCGCGCGCTCCGCCATCAGTGTGCTTTGCAATCGCCGATTATCATCAAAGCTCAGCAGCGTAATGCCATAGGCGATGCCACCACGCTGGACCGCGTCAACATGCACAAAGGTATTGCCATCTCTGTTCCATGCCCCGAACCGCCCTGCCACCGCCGACTCGGACCGTTGCGCCAGCGCGCGATGGCTCATCGCTAATTGCTCGGTATGGGGGGCCACAAACTCTCCGACCGAAAAACCCAGTGCCGCCACCAAGAGCGCCGGCTTCAGAACCATGACCGCCATCTTGAACAATGAAGTCCCCGATGCCCGCATCACCACCAACTCACTCGAGGCAGCCAATCTGCCCAAACCAATCAGGGCACCAATAAGCGCCGCAAAAGGCACGAACTCGTGGATTCGTCTGGGTAACGTATAAGCGACATAAATCAGAATATCGACGAACCCGTAGCCATCCCGAATATCATCAGCTTCATCAACCACCGACGTCAGCGCATCAAGGCCAACCAGCAGAACCAACACGCCTAACGTCGCAAGTAACACCGACCGACCAATGTATAAATCAAATTTACCCACGGGCGTCCAACCTCAAACTCTTGGCAGCGCGCCACCTTTTAGCAATACGCTCCCACTGCAGGAGTGCTAGTGCTAACGCAGCGAAAGCGAGGTGCACTGAGATAATTAAGATGGGCCCCTGTCCAGCCTCAACGGCACTTCTGCCCTGCGTGAGACCGAGAAAGTACACCAGCAATACAACCATCGCTGGACCGACCTTGGCATAACGCCCGCGACGAGCATCCGTGCGGCTAAGCGCCAGCGCGATAATGGCGATAGCGGGGACCATCATCGGCAACGACACCCGCCACCAAAGCGCGCCGCGCAGTTTTGGATCATCGCTGATCCACAGCTCGGATGAAGCAACAGACTCCACTTTGCCGGAGCGTCGCAGGCTATTTTGCGATTCTGGAATTAACTCGCCATATAAGCTGAAAGTGACTTCCTCTAGCGCCCGCTCGCCGGGTTCTCCCCGATAACGGCTTCCTGACCTGAGCTCCAGATAACGGCGCCCACTCTCCTCCTCAAACACAATCGCTCCTTCTCGAGCAAAAGTTGCAGTAAAGAAGTCATCCATAGAGCCGGGTTCGCGCTCGAAAACAAAGATGTTGTGCATGAGCCCATCGTCATCAATGCGCTCTGTGTAGGTGACGTAGTCTCCCCTGCGCTGCTTCCGAAACCGCCCCTCGTTGAGCATGTGGAGGCCCTCAGCCGAGCGGGGATTGTCGAGTAATACCTGGGCCCTTGCGGAGCCTTCAGGTGAGATGATCAGTGATAGCGCTGCGACGGCTATGGTGACGAACAACGTGGGCCACATTACATATATGGCCAATTTACCCGGGCCCACACCGCAAGCCCTCAGCACCACCATCTCGCTATCAGCGTAGAGACGACCCAAACTCAACAAAATGCCAATGAAAAGTCCCAGAGGGAGAATCATTTCGAAGAAACCAGGCAACTTGAACAGCATGATCGGCAGCAAGACATCCCCGGTGAGTGAACCCACCGCAGCCTCTGCCAGGTAACGAATGAATCTGCCAGCGAACACGACCAAGAACAGCACAAAGCTCACCGCCAGGGTGTGTAACAAAATATCTCGAGTGAGGTATCGAAGGATTCGCATCGGGTCAGCCAGCGCGCGACAATCTCGCAAAGGGTTATTTCGTAAATGGCGCCGTCATCATACACTAGCGCCCCTTTGACGATTGAACCCACTTCAGGATCCTTTATGGCCAATTTGACCATCTCAGCTAAAGCCGCAACCTCTCTCGAGAACATCAAAACCCAAGCTCTCATTGCGCTGATGCCCGAGCGGAAAACGCTGACACCTTCACTAAAGCCTCTGGACACGCTACTCGGCGGCACCGTATCAAGAGCGCTCAAAAATGGAGACTTTACCGGATCGACGGGTACGCATATCTGGTTACCGGGCGCGGGAAAGATAGAGCGTGTATTGCTGGTTGGGTGTGGCGACCCAGGAAAGCAGACCACATCGTCAACCAAGAAGATAAGCGAAGCGCTGTCGCGAGCCCTCATCAACTCCGCAGCAACAGATGCTCACATCACGATGGACGGGCTGAGCCAGAAATTGAAGACACCCCAGACGCTCCTGGAGCAGGTCAGCCTGCAACTCACGCTGCAGCACTACCAATACAACCACACCCTGAACAAGCGTAAGAAGCCGTCCCGCTCGCTGAAGCGCGTCAGCATATCTCCCGGCGACCTGTGCAGCATGGGAGTCGCACGCCGCAGCGTCCTAGCCGGCAGCGCGACAGGACATGGCGCAAATCTGACCCGTGAACTGGTAAACCTGCCGGGCAATATCTGCACCCCCAAACACCTTGCGAGCGAGGCAAGAAAACTGGCGCGCTCAGACACTGCCTTGACCACCACAGTGCTGGATGAACGAAAAATGGCTGAGCTAGGCATGCACTCTCTTCTCTCGGTTGGAAATGGCTCTGAGCAACCGTCCCAGCTCATCATCATCAAATACCGTGGTGCCACCAGCACTGCCCGGCCTTACTGTCTGGTCGGCAAAGGCATCACGTTCGATACCGGCGGCATCAGCCTGAAACCGGGCGCCAAAATGGACGAAATGAAGTTTGATATGGGAGGAGCGGGATCCGTTTTCGGCGCGATCAAGGCCGCATCGATGATGAAACTGCCGATCAACATCGTCGGGGTCATTGCCGCTGCCGAAAACATGCCTAGTGGGCGCGCCACCAAACCCGGTGATGTGGTCACGAGTATGTCGGGCAAAACCATCGAAATCCTCAACACCGATGCGGAGGGCCGCCTCGTACTCTGCGACGCCCTGACCTACGTGGCAAAATTCTCTCCCGTGGAGGTCATTGATATCGCCACTTTGACCGGCGCGATCATCGTCTCTCTAGGGCAAGAAGCGACGGGAATCTTTTCAAACGATGACCACCTTGCGAACAGCCTCCTTAGTGCAGGGGAGCGCAGTCACGACCGCGGATGGCGCTTCCCGATTTGGGAGGAATATCATCGGCAACTGGAGAGCCCCTTTGCAGACCTCGCCAATATTGGCGTGGGTGGCGCGGGCAGTATTACCGCGGCCTGCTTCCTCTCCCAATTTGCAGAAAACTATAAGTGGGCGCACCTCGATATCGCTGGCACCGCGTTTAGAAGTGCGCCCAAGGGCGCCACGGGTCGACCCGTACCCATGCTGGTTCAGTATCTGCGTGAACGTGCCGGCGTCCTGTGACACAGGTCGATTTCTACGTTCTGCCCGAAAGTGGCAGCTTGACTGCTTATACAGCGGTGGGACGTATTGCCGAGAAAGCGCTAGCCCGGGGCCACCAGATCTTTGTTCAGGTCAAAGACGAGGCGGAAGCCACTGCGCTACATCTCGACCTCTGGACATACCGGCCGGAGAGCTTTCTACCCCATGCCATCGCGGGAAAAGCTGAAGCCGAACCGCTGATCATAGGGTGGAACGATCCACCATCCGAGCATGACGACGTCTTAATCAATATCACCGGTGTTGTGCCCGGTCATTTTGCGCGTTTTGGCCGACTGGCAGAGATCGTAACGCCAGATGCGGCTACACTTGACGCGTCTCGTCAGGCGTGGCGATTTTACCGAGACCGGGGCTACCCCCTTGCCAAACATGATCTGTCGTAGCGCCGGATACACAGCATAGGGCCATCCAATAACGTGACCATGGACAAGAACTTTTTACCCGCAGATATCGAAGCCCGATGGTACGAGCGGTGGGAGTCCCAAGGCTATTTTGCGCCCTCTGGGCAAGGCCCTGCCTATTGCATCCCGATCCCGCCGCCCAACGTCACGGGCACCTTGCATATGGGGCACGGCTTTCAGCAAGCCATCATGGACGCGCTGATTCGTTATCACCGCATGCGAGGTCACAACACGCTCTGGCAGGTGGGCACAGACCATGCCGGTATCGCCACTCAGATGGTCGTCGAGCGCCAACTTGAGGCCGAGGGCACGACGCGCGAAACCCTCGGGAGAAAAGCGTTTGTCGAGAGGGTTTGGGATTGGAAAGCTCAGTCTGGCGGCGCCATCACCCAACAACTGAGACGCCTGGGCACCTCCCCCGACTGGACCCGAGAGCGCTTCACGATGGACCCCGGGCTGTCGAAGGCCGTTGAGCGAGTTTTTGTTGCGCTACACGAGCAGGGCTTAATTTACCGAGGCTATCGACTGGTCAACTGGGACCCGCAATTCCTCACCGCGATCTCTGATCTTGAAGTCGTGCAGGAGGAGGAAGCAGGCTCACTATGGCATTTGCGCTATCCACTGAGCAACGGCAAAGGTCATTTGGTAGTCGCCACAACGCGCCCCGAAACAATGCTTGGCGATACAGCGGTTGCGGTCCACCCGGAAGACGAGCGTTATCGAGACCTCGTGGGACAGACTATCGACCTACCCCTTACTGGTCGCACTATTCCCATCATCGCAGATGACTATGTTGATCCCGAGTTCGGCTCTGGCTGCGTCAAAATCACCCCCGCGCATGACTTCAATGATTATGCGATGGGAGAGCGCCATCAGTTGGCGATGATCAACGTCCTCACCGCCGAAGCCAAAATAAATGATGAGGCCCCGGAGCGCTTTCGCGGAATGGACCGTTTTGAGGCTAGAGAACAGATCATCACCGAGCTCGAAGAGTCGGGACTGCTGGAGAAAATCGAACCACATTCTCTCAAGGTGCCGCGAGGCGATCGGTCTGGCGCCATCATCGAGCCCTGGCTGACCCCTCAGTGGTATGTCGATGCCAAAAAGCTTGCCAAACCGGCCATTGAGGCGGTGGAGACAGGCGCCATCAAGTTTGTGCCAAAGCAGTGGGAAAACACTTACTTCGCCTGGATGCGCGACATTCAGGACTGGTGCATCAGCCGACAACTGTGGTGGGGGCATCGCATCCCGGCGTGGTATGACGAAGCCGGCAATGTGTTCGTGGGGGAATCTGAGGCAGCAGTCCGTAAGGCACATGCAATCCCTGATGACACACCATTGCGACAGGACGATGACGTCCTTGATACCTGGTTTTCGTCAGCGCTGTGGACGTTCTCTACACTTGGGTGGCCGGAGAAAAACGAGGATCTATCAGCATTCCATCCCGCTTCAGTGCTAGTCACCGGCTTTGACATTATTTTCTTTTGGGTGGCCAGAATGATCATGATGTCGCTGCACTTCATGGAAGAGGTCCCCTTCCACACCGTCTATGTCCATGGTCTGGTGCGAGACGGCGAAGGTCAGAAAATGTCGAAATCGAAAGGCAATGTTTTGGACCCCATTGACCTGATCGACGGCATCGATCTAGAGGGGCTGATTCAGAAGCGAACCAGCAATCTGATGCAACCGCAGCTCGCGGCAAAGATTGAGAAGGCGACGCGCAAGCAATTCCCCGAGGGGATCACGGGTTATGGCACCGACGCACTCAGGTACACCTTCTATTCATTGGCATCCACCGGGCGGGATATCAAATTCGATATCGGCCGGATGGAGGGGTATCGCAACTTCTGCAACAAAATCTGGAATGCCTCGCGCTATGTGCTGAGCCATACAGAATCCCATGACCTGAGTGAGGGAGAGGTCACGCTCTCGCTGGCTGACCGCTGGATTCAGAGCCGCCTGGAAACCACGCTGAGCGCCGTCGAGGACGCTTACGACAGCTATCGTTTCGACCTCGCCTCGCAGGCGCTATACGACTTCGTCTGGAATGAGTTCTGTGACTGGTACCTAGAACTATCCAAGCCAGTGCTGTGGGACGAGGCGACTGCCGCATCCGAACAATTGGCAGCACGGCTCACTTTGATCTCGGTTCTGGAGAAGGCACTGCGCATGCTCCACCCCTTCATGCCTTTCGTTACGGAGGAAATCTGGCAAACCGTTAGCCCACTGGCAGGCCAGGAGGGTGAAAGCATCATGCTGGCACCATGGCCGGCGAGGCAAAGTGAACGCGTCGACGCCGAGTCTGAGGCTGAAATAGAATGGCTCAAGCGAATCATCGTTGGTATTCGCACCATCCGCTCCGAATCCAATATCCCCCCCGGTGCTGAGCTCCCTGTATTTGTCGTCAATGCCACCGAGCTCGACCGCGAGCGATTCAACCGCAATGAGGCCTATCTGGGACGGCTGGCCAAGGTAAGCGGCATCACGGTGCTGGCTGACGCAGAGGCTGCACCTGCAAGCCTGATGACTTTGTGCGGAGACCTAGAAATCAGGGTGCCCATGGCGGGGGTCATCGATATTGAGGCCGAACTCAAGCGGCTCGACAAGGAAATCGAGCGTCAGGAGAAAGAAGTGGCGAAACTCGACGGTAAACTCTCCAATAAATCGTTTACCGAGCGAGCACCTGCAGACATTGTCGAAGCAGAAAGGCACAAAAAAACGCTGGCAGAGACGGCCTTGGCGACACTCGGTCGTCAGCGCATTCAAATTGAGGAGTTGCGTTCTGCTTGAAGCCCTGATAAGACTACACCGAATAATAATTCTAATGCGGTGGATTCAGTCATGTCAGAACGACAGACAGGAACCGTTAAGTGGTTCAACAACGCCAAGGGCTTTGGCTTTATCACTATAGCCGACAGGCCAGACGATATCTTTGTGCACTTCAGAGCGATCCAAGGAGATGGGTATCGCAGTCTGAATGAGGGACAAGAAGTCGAATTCAATCTGGTTGAAGGACCCAAAGGTTTGCAGGCCGAAGAAGTCACCAAGCGCTGATACCCTCGGCACGGCAGTTTTGCTAAGCTCGCGCTCCCACTGAACGCGGAGCGCGGTATGCCCTCGTCAAAACCCAAACAAAAAGCAGGCAAAACCACCCGATCCACCTCGGATTCAAAGAACAAGCTCCGACGTTTCCGGGGTGTCGTGATGCCCTACGCCGGGCATAAAAGTATCCGGGCCGTGCGCCGAGCGGGTCATGAACCGAGCATTCATGGCACCAAGCTCTGGAAGTCCAGCTGCCTGATTATTGATTACCTCAAAAAGCACCCCCCAAAGCGCCGGAAGCGTGTTTTGGACGCAGGCTGTGGCTGGGGCATTACTGGCATCTGGTGCGCCAAGGAATGGGAATCAAAGGTTGTCTCAATGGATGCCGACGCCGCTGTATTCCCCTATCTAGATGCCGTAGCCGAACTTAACGGCGTCTCGACCGAAAGCTGGGTGCAGCGCTTCGAAAAGGTCCGCAAGAAAGATCTTGAAAAGGTGGATATTTTGTTCGGCGGCGATATTTGCTTCTGGGACGAGCTGGTTGACCCCGTTGCCAAAATGATCGATCGCGCCATTGATGCGGGCGTGGGTACCATTGTCATCGGCGACCCGGAGCGACCCACGTTTTATGAAATGGCTGACAAAGTCACCGAGAAGCACGGCGGCGAAGTACTGGGCTGGCGCCTCTCCGGCGCAGTGAAAGCCACTGGCGCGCTGCTGGTGATTCACAACGACTGATTAATCCACGTAGATCAGGTCAAGCTCCAGCTCGCTCTCCATAGGGTCACCGCAGTCATCAAACGCCGGTCTGTATGACATCGCGCGCATCGCTCTGCGAATGCGCCCGGGAGGACGATCGCCCTCTAACTCAGCATGCGGCAGTTCGATCTCCAAATCGCGAGCCCGCCCCTTCTCGGTGACGGTCAATGAGGCATTCACCGGCACGTAAGATGCCTGAAATGCCAGCTGAAAGGCCAATGCCGGGTACTCAGGCAAGGGGCTCGCGGTCTCGAAGCGAGAGGGCTGAAGCCTGCATGCCTGACGATACAGAATCTTGGCCTTGTCACGCTTACGATAGAACCAATTCCAATCGGCTAGCGCAGACAATGCGTCGTGATTGCTTGGAGATACGGCCAGCAATCGCTCGAAAGCCCTCTCCCCGCGCGAGAACAAGCGACGCTGCAGCGCCTCAAGTCGCGGCTCACGGTCCAGAGACTGCCAATCGGGGTCTGAAAAAGTGCGCTCAAAGCGAGGATCGTCGACAAAAGCCTCAAGCTTATATTCGAGCAAGTAATAAAAGCGCGCCAACATGAAAGTGAAAGGCTCACACCACCGAACACTCACTGCGCCATCGGCGCAAACCGCTTCAGCCATATCATCGAAACGATCGTGCATTCGCAACAGATCCTGCGCGCGACCCGCCCAAGAAACTCCCATCAAAGCATCCAGTGACACGCTGAACAGCTCGATAGCTGCCTGCATCTCCCCCTCTTCAAAAGGCGGCAACCCCGACCCGAGCAGTCGAAATTGGTAGGCAGCCCGAGCCTCAAAACCCTCACGATCGCCGGATAACAGGAACAGATCCATCAGTCCTCTTAGAATCGGCAACTGTTGGTCGCCATAGAGCCCGTCATTGACCCGGGCATTATGCAGCGCCTTGTCATAGAGGGAAGCCGCCAACTCATAGTCCCCCGTTTCGGCGGCGGCCGCCGCCACGTCCAATATCACTGCGGCCAAGTCCGGGTGGTACGGACCCAAGGTCTGCTCAAGCTCAGCCACGTCAGACTCTGCTGTATCGAGGGCCGCCAGAACGGACACATCCTTCGCAGCCTCCTCGATCTGATGCGGCGACTCGATGCGATACTGAACGGGCAACCCAAAAGGCACAGGCGTATCGGCCTGCGCTGCGCAAGCACACAAACAGGCGAGCG